>JAUIGO010000085.1 GCA_030429955.1 Bacteroidia bacterium | reverse complement strand
CCTGTTTTCAGGTGTCCTAATCATTGAACTCTGTCAATATCCATCGTTATTACAAACTCATTTTAGAGTTTACAAAAACAGGCCAAAAGCTACTTCAGCCTCCTTCTGAGTAAGTTTCGCTGTAGCTAGCGAGGTGACATTTTTTAAGGTTGATGAACGAGATTTGATATCTAAAATATCAATACTAGTGGCTTACATATTTAAATAGGACGATGCAAAGAGAACTAACTGTTTAACAAACGTATTAAACTGCTAAATAAGTTATTTAATGGCTTACGCTCTAGCTCGCCACCACATTTAGGACACTTATCCAAGAAATAGTCGTTTGGCACAACATCACTTTTGGGGGCGATAATTTTATGCCAATTACATTGAGTACAACTTAACTTTACTGGGTTAGGTCGAAATGCCATGTTATCTCCAAATAAAAACGGTGAATGTCATTAAATTAACATTCACCGTTTAAATTTGGGGTTTGCAAGCTTGTGAAAATTATAGTTGATTTAACAAAGCATCAATTTCTGCCAACTCTGACTCAACTTGACTCTCTAACACACTCTTTTTTTTAAGATTTTCTAATAGTTTTGAGGTATCTTCGTAGCCCATTTTGATTAAAGATTCGACTTTTTCTTTCGAGAAATTCATCATTGCTTTAATATCTGCAAACCGGCCTTCTTCAGTGACAAAGTCACCACTTGGGCGGATCTCGATTATTTGTGTTTTACTTGAATCATAATCATGACGATTGAAGTTCGACCCATTTGAAAGATGACTAACAAAACAAATATCGCACTTTCCGATTAGCTCTCTTACAGGAGTATTATCCCTGATACCACCATCATAATGCGTTTTACCATCAATCGTTCGCGTCTGGTAAAGTAGCGGGAGAGCAGCTGATGCCATTACAGTTTCTAATAGAACATCGTCAGACAAAGTTTTAAGCTCGTGGTAGCTAGCTGATTTGCCGGAGATACCGAGTTCATTTTTCACAAATTCTAACACTGCATCATAACCAGCACCTTCATAGGTCGAAACCCATATATCTTTCCAGTTAGACTTTTTCTTTAAATCAACATATTCATGGAATTTATCTATGATAGGCTTGTCGTCAATTAAGCCGTTTCCTGTATCGTCCATTCTATTAATTATAAAACTTGCAGCCACACCAGCTTTTTTTGCGAACGGGTGAGGGTACGAAGCAGCCAACGCAGCGAATGCTTTAGCAACGGCCAAATAAGCTGTTCTATCATTAATTTTTACTGGATTATTAATAACAAGGTCGTTCCATATTAATTCGAGCCTTTGCGCGGCTTGCCCAATACTTACTGACGATGCTGCAATTACTGAATTTAGCGCCCCTATACTTGCTCCTGAATATATATCAACATCAACCTTGTGTTCACTAAGCGCTTTCAATATACCCACATGGTAAGCACCTTTTGCCGCACCGCCTGATAACACTAAGCCAATTCTCATCGTACTCTCCCCTCTAAAAGCGAGCTAGTTAAACGCGATACAGACATCACTGGCATTAGGTCACATTCATCTTCTTCTAAGTTATCTAAAAGCATTTGCGAAGTAGCGCTATAAAGAGGGTTTTCAACACTACCAAGAGCAAGTTTTATTGCATCGAGCATTATAGGCGTTTTGTCTTTGTCCACTTTAGCTAGCTCAATTTCATGATATATCGGTACAAGTTGTTCAGGAGTACAGCCAAACTTATTTTTAAACGCTGTAAGTACTTCACTTTTAACCCACTCTATAAAAACACCATCTTCAAGCTCATCATTTCCAAGGCACTCCCACTTTAACTGAGTTAACAACATAACCAAGCTGAAATAGGCAGGCATTTGGTCATCTTGAATTTGCCATTTATTGATAACGGTTCTTACGCGATCGCGGATATCAATTTTCTGCTCTAATGCTGAAACTCGCCCATCGAGTGAGTTAAGCGCTTTTTCAAAATGTCCTTTCCAAGCGTTTACATCTTTTTTAAGTTCAAGTAACGCGCTAATGGTTTTCTTTAAACCTTGCTGTGTTTGAAGAAGTTGCTTTACCCTTCTTTCATCTAATTCTGAGAGTTTTTCAATCGCAGTTGTCAGCTCCTCGTTAACTTGATACTGCTTTTTGTCTTGTGTACCAAAAATCAAATTAATTGCGCGATCACAAAAGGCATTATTGTTTTTAAGCGCTTTATTTTGTTCTTTTGATACGTCAATGGCATTTTGTAGTTCAATAAATGCTGCATCGGCGAGAAAGCTATATTGATCAACAAGCGTTTCTACAGACTTTTCATGGTCTCTCATATTAAGCTTCCTTCTCTTTTTCTAAACCACATACAATTTCTTGGCAGTTTTCAGCAACGTCATCAAGAGCTATTATTTGAGATTTTAAATATGACTCAATCACTTTTTGTTCTTCGGTCACTTTTGCTTTTTTTTCAATCATTGATGTAGCACTATGATGAACAGTCTCACACAGTTGTTCTATTTCTCGTTTATACTCATCTGCAACACCTTGTAACTTTTCTTTTATTAACGTTAAGTTATCTTTATGTATTGCCTTCAATTGATCCATGATTGCATTATTATATGATTTATAAAGAAACTCTGTTTTTGTTTCCTCATAGGTTTCATAAGCGATGAAATCTACTGGAATAAATGAAAGGTCAAAGCCAAATACCTTGCGAGCTCGTTTTTTTTCCTTTGTTTTGCTTTCGAAATAATCATCTTTATTGATAGCGTTATGATTGAATTCTATTTGTATATCTACGCTTTTCGCAGATAAATTAATATCACCCAGTAAGTCACTTTCAACAAAACTAGAAAACTTATCAACATCACTTTGTAAATCTTGAGATAGAGCCATTGAACTTTCTTGTAGTGTTTTATCAATATTTTTTTGTATTGCTTCTACAATTTTTGACACTCTTTTTTTAAAGTCTTCATGATTTATTTCCTCGTTTGGTTTTCTGTTGTTTATTTTGTCGCGTAAACCCTTGATGAGTACAAAAACATCCTTATCAATAAGTGACTGGTTACTGACATGTGATCTACCAACATCTTTAGGTTTGAGTTCCTTTATACAATTATTAATTAGCTTTTCTGTATCTTGAATTTGGTTTTCTTGCCAACCTTCCAACTTCTTTTCAGTAGAATTCATTAATTCTTTTAACGCATTTAAACTCTCTCCAACGCGGATAACCCTCTGATTTAATTCTTCTACCGTCTTTTTAGACGAGTCGATATCCGTTTCTAAGCAGCGTATTAAACGCTTTTCAATTAAGCCATTTAATTTAGTTAATGATGCTATTAACGTATCAGGTCCTGCATTTTGATAAGCTCTCGTTATGGCTGTATCAATAAACTCCCCAATTTTTGAGCTTTTAAACATTTTATTCGCTAAGCGAAGCGTCTCTTTAGGATTTTCAATTGCTTCAAGGTCATCTTCATCCTCTTCATCCCATTCGCCACTGGTGGTATTGTCAAGAAAATCACGTTGCCAGCCTTGTAAGCTATCAAGCTTAAATTTGTCATGGTTAGCTAAAAATTCTAATGCTTGATTACTCAATAAAGCATTTCGTGCAGAAACAGGAAATATAAAGTTATCATCAAGATCGATATCTTCTAGAAGCTCTTCTTTTACATAGCGCACAGTTTCAGATTTTTTCATAGAACGATGATCTTTGGCATCAAAACGATTAACTGCCACAATCAGCCTGTCTTTGTAAGCGCTAGCTTCTTCTTTTATGCGAATGCGCATTGCTTCATCAGCTTCAGATGCTAAATCGGTGTAATTAAGTACTAACAATAAAGCTGATGAACGTTCAATTTGTTTATCAACAATATTTTTTAGAATTGGTAATTTTGCTTCATTGGCTCCTGGAGTATCTACTACTACAAAGTTACTTATATCACAGCCTGTTTTGACACTTTTAAGTACCTTAAATTCTGTAAGTAATGTTGGGAAGTCATCGGAGTTACGAAACATAGCATTCAGCTCGTCTCTGTATTCTGTTTTTTCAAAGCAAACACGACAAATATCGTTTATCACCTCTAATTCTTCATGTATTTGCTTTAGTGAATCGAGAGTCTCGTTAAATGTATAATTTTCGTTAGCAAGACGCTGTGCAATCAAAGACGTTTCATGATTAGTTGAGAAACCATCTTGTTTTAGTTTTCTCAACAGGTCACTAAATGCAATTGCATGTTTAAAGTGATAACTAACACCAGTAATACTTTGATCATGCTTGATGTAAGTTGGTATAACTGTCATTGCAGTATTTCGACTTGGTAAAAGTTCTTTGCCAACAATGCTATTAATTAAAGTTGACTTACCAGCCTTCATTATTCCAACTACTGCAAGTACTAATTCAAGTTTTTCTGTACTTTGTTGAATACTAGCTATCTCTTCATTAAATGACTTTTTTGAGTCTGGAGATAAGTTAACTTCTTTCGCAACTTCTAGGGTTTGATTAATTAACTTTAATGTTGTTTTTCTTGAAGCTAAAACTATTTTGTTTTTATCAAAAACACTCATTTGAGATCCTTTAAATAAATATAACTTGTTACTTAAAACTATCTGATTAGGCTTAGTAACAAATGAATATTAATGTGTCGTTCAATAGTTACTACTAGGTAACTTTGATAACAATAATCTAAAATCTTTTTGGTAATAAAGGTGGTTCACAAGCTTGCAATCTAGGTGGGAAAACTCCATTTTAGTTGCCGCTGAAACTCTGTATCAACTTGGTTTTATTCTTTGGAATTACGACTTACACAATGCTTGTATCAGTTTCTCTTAGTAACAATTCTGTTTGCTCAATCACTGTTTATTTCTTCTATGATTTTCCGATTTGTTACTCAACAGTTTTTAAGTCAAATCGAAAAAAGCCATTTTGCTGACTAACAGATAGTCCATGTTCTTGTTCAAGGTGGATAAGGTGCTCTTTATATGATTTTCTAAACGTTGACAGTTCACTTTCGGTTGCGCCAAAAAGCAATGCATTATCTATTTTTGCCGCTCCCGAATTAATGGTATGGCCCAACCAATTTTCGTTATACTTGTCGTTTTTATTAATAGCCTTTTCGAGGCTCCCAACACTCTCAACCTGCTGATACAAGACTCTTGTTGCTTGGTTATCTTCCGGTTTGTTGCGATTAGAACTCATAAGTTTACATACCATAAAATATGTTGATGAAGAGTAAATGTGTTTTCACCAACTCACATTCGAAAAATATTATTTGAGCGACGCGCAAATAATCTAATTTGTTGATAGGTTTAAATGTTTAGCCTGCCCATATAGAATGAATACTTTATTCAAAAATTCACCTTACAAGAGGTTCACAAGCTTGCAAACTAGGTGGGGAAACTCCATTTTAGTTGCCGCTGAAACTCCGTATCAACTTGGTTTTTTCTTTATATTTTTGCAATTGTAACAAAGTATACAATGATTACTAGGTACAAAATAAATAATTAAAGCAATAACTTAAAAATAAAAACATATTAAACAAAGCAATTACACTCTATTACATGAAGCCTCTATTTGATTAAAAATAAAGTCTAAATCAATGCGGTTTTGGTTGTTTTTATCTAGATCAAAAGGAGCAACGTAAAGCTTCAAGTTTTCATCAAGTTTGAATGGTTCTTCTATGACTTTTGTAAAGCCGGTTCTATCATCACCATGTTTTGGGTAAATCAGCACCAAAGTGCCTTTACTCTCTAAGTATTTATGGCCATAAGCAAACATTTGATAAAAGTCTGATTGTGACAGGCCGTATTTATCTGACCCGTTTTTCTTAGCTTGATCGAGTAGCTTCCATTTAGTATCTAAAATACACACCAGTTTTTCTCTTTTTGTAAATGCTAGGTCTGGCTTTAGTCTGAACCATCCTTGATCATCATGAGTTACTAATGTTTTAGATTGTGTTTGGCTTTTAAGTGAATAACCACTTGGTAAATGTCGACTTAAGTAATCTGCGACATAACTTTCAAACACAGCTTCCATTGGGAACAGCAAAGAAGTGGCCTGAGACTGCCCTTCCATTGTTTGTGGTGATAGCTCCGTTAAAATCAGCTTTGCCCAATCAAGCGGTGTGCTGTAATACTGCATACCACGGCTAAAATTAACGCTTTCAAAGTCATGAAGAATATTTTTGCTGCAAGGAACATCTTCGAAGACAAAGCAGAGCTCTTGTGCCAATTGTTGGTTTGCAATACTTTGACTATACGAAAGCACTTTTCTCAGCGCACTGTGCAGCAACCTGTTTTCGGCTCGATTTGTTGAATATTCATCAAACTCAGTATAAAACTGATGTTTGTTAATGAAGTTTTTTTGCAGCTGTTGTTTGACAAGTAATTTACCTTTTAAAAAATGTAAATTGTCCTCATGCGTTACATAATCACTACGTAAGCCTTGTTTTATTAACGAGTTCACACTTGCTAAAAACTGGCTAATAAAAACCTCTAATAAAAGCATTTTGTTATTAGCCAAATGGGCAGTTTCAGTTTTTAGATGACGAAAAGATTTTAACGTCTTTAACATCATCAACAATGATGCCCTAGCCTCATTTTCCATCGCAACTGATGATAAATCACTTTTGACCGTTTTAGGTAACACCTCTATTTGTGTACCACACGGTGTTAGTAATACGCCTACATAGTTTTGTACTTGAATTACTTTATTCGCGTTTTTGCTGCGCAATTGCATAAATCTGCTTTCAGATTCATCGCACAAACACAGTTTTTCAAGATAGTTAAACGCCGACTGTGTTATTTCTTTTATTGGCTTTTTAACACCCTCATCAGCGGATAAGTAACCATATTCAAATATGGTTACTTTATTTGCTAGCCCATGCTTTTGCATTACTGATTACCAGAAGGCCAATTTGCGTAAATCTGTTGGTAAGCCCTTGGGTTTTGCCATGGCGAACCTTCACTATCAAAGGCTTTTATTTGAAAATTAACCGTTTTGTCTTCATAGCTTGAAAGGCCATGGTTTGAACCAAATATCT
>JAUIGO010000023.1 GCA_030429955.1 Bacteroidia bacterium | reverse complement strand
TGAATGTGGTAACACTACTGTTCATACACAAACTGTAACGGTTGAAGATACAACAGCTCCTACATTTAACGAATCGCTTCCAGCAGATATAACTGTAGAATGTGATGATATCCCAGAAGCTGTATCATTAACTGCTGTAGATACTTGTCAAGTAGAAGGTGATAGAATTGTTGTTGTATTTACTGAAGAAATTACTGATGGCTCTTGTCCTTCAAACTATATTGTGACTAGAACATGGACTGCTTCTGATGATTGTGGTAATTCTGTTACTCACGTACAGACTATTACGGTTCAAGACACAACTGCTCCAGAAACAACTACAGATTTTGAAACAGAAATCTCTGTAACATGTGGTGATATTCCTGAAGTTCCAGAATTAGAGTTTGAAGATGCATGTTCATCTGATATCACCGTTGAATTTGAAGAAACATCAACTTTTGATGGTTCACAAAGTGACTATGAAATAACTCGTACTTGGACTGTAACTGATGATTGTAATAATGTTGGAACATATATCCAAACAATATTTGTATCTATAGAATCTAACGTTGAAGGATTAAGTACTGATTTATGTAATGGAGACGACATTCAGTTTGATTTATTCACATTATTAAATGGAACTTATGATACAGGAGGAATATGGACTGTTAGTTCAGGAAATGCAACGATAAATGGAAGTATATTCAATCCTTATGAATTAGAACTTGGGACATATACATTTACTTACGTTGATGATCTAAGTGCTTGTCCAAGTGAAACAACAGTAACAATAACCCTAAATGATGATTGTATTGTATTGCCATGTGCTGATGATTTCTCCAAAGACGATATATCAAAAGCTGTAACTGCTAATGGAGATGGTATCAATGACTATTTTAAAATTGATGGCTTAGATGGTTGTGGATTTAGAATTGAAGTACAGATATTCAATCGTTGGGGAGCATTGATTTTTGAAAGTAAAAATTATGAAGACCCAAGTCAAAGATGGTATGGAACTTCCCACGGAAATTCTATAGGTGGATCTGACAAAGTCCCAACTGGAACATATTATTATATAGTAAAAATTATAGATAGTGGATTGAAGCCTTTCGCAGGACCAATTTACGTAGGAACCAAATAAATTTAACCTATCATGAAAAAATTCATTAAATTCAACATTATTGCTTTAGTACTGCTTTGCAGCTCAGCTGCATTCAGTCAACAATTGCCTCAGTTTACGCAATACATGTTCAATACAATCTCAATAAATCCTGCCTATGCAGGAAGTAGAGAAACCCTCAGTCTGGTAGGACTTCATAGAAGTCAATGGATTGGGTTAGATGGAGGGCCAACAACTCAAACCTTTTCAATTCATTCACCTTTGAGAAATGAAAAAGTAGGCTTAGGTTTATCATTCATACACGATGAATTAGGATTTGAAAACTTTTCATACATCTATGGAGATTTTTCATACACTATTCAAGTGAGTGAAAAAACAAAACTGGCATTTGGTTTAAAAGGTGGTTTTACATCCTATAGTGTAGATCAAGAATTAAGAGATGCATATCCTACTGATCCTGCCATTAGAGGTATTGAAGATCGTTGGAGTCCAAATATTGGTGCTGGTGCTTTTTTACATACTAACAGATGGTATGTTGGGCTATCTGCTCCAAGAATCCTAAATACTGATTATAATGGAACAGAAGACTATGAAGCCCTAGAAAGAATAAGTTATTATCTTACTGGTGGAGTTGTTGTAGATGTAAGCGAAAACACTAAGTTTAAGCCATCATTTATGGTAAAGGCCACCAATGGTGCTCCATTATCGTATGATATAACTGGTAATTTCCTGTTCTATGATAAATTATGGTTAGGTGCAGCTTACCGATTTGATGAATCTGCTGGTGCTTTGGGAGGTATTGTTGACTTTCAAGTGTCAAAAGAATTTAGAATTGGATATGCCTATGAGCATCCTATTTCAGACATTAGACCCTACTCTAGTGGAACTCACGAAATATTATTAATGTTCGAAGTATTTAAAAGTAAACGTGTAAAATCTCCAAGATATTTCTAAAATATAACAACCATGAAGACAAAATTAATTTTAATAATATTAGTACTTACAAGCACATTTAGTTTTGCCCAAACTAAAGTTGCAGATGAGTTTTTTGAAAACTTCGCTTATATAAAAGCAAGTGAGTTATATCAAGATGCCGTAAAAAATGGAGACGATAGTGTTCACGTATTAACGCGTTTAGGAGATTGTTATTATAATAATTCAAACTCTGAAAAAGCTGCGATGTGGTATAAGAAAGCATTAGATAAAGATGCTGATGAGGTAAGCGCTGAGCATTTATACAAATACATCCAAACACAACGTAGTTTAGGAAACTATCAAGAAGCTGAAGCATGGTTAGATACTTTTAAAATGCATCAAAGTGACGATAGCAGAAGCAATTCAGAAATTGAAGATCTTAGTGTCTATGATGAATTATCCTCAATGGAGAAAGTTTACATAGATGTTGTAAACTTAGACTTAAACACTGAATATTCTGATTTTGGTGGCTATGAGTACAATGGACGTATGTTTTTTGCATCTGCAAGAAGTGCTGATGGAACTGGAAACAAGGTTTACAATTGGAATGAGCAACCTTATTTAGATATCTTTGAAACTACTGTAAAAGAAACCAATGGTGTTAAAGAACTTGGTAGTGTTATGGCCATTAATGCAGATGGTATTAACACACCTTATCATGAGGCAACAGTTGCTATTACCAATGATGGAAAAACCATTTATTTTTCAAGAGATAACCTAAACAAAAGAAATAAACTAGATTCTGACAGAAAAGGAACTACACATTTAAAAATATACAAAGCTACTCTAGATAATAACAACTGGAAAGATATTGAAGAATTACCATTTAACGATGATAATTATTCAGTGTACCATCCAGCGTTAAGTCCAGACAATAAGAAATTGTATTTCACTTCTGATAAAGAAGGTGGTCTTGGACAAACAGATATTTATGTAGTAGATATTTTAGAAGATGGAAATGCTTACGGCAAACCGATGAATTTAGGTGCATCCATCAATACTGCTGGTCGTGAAGGCTTCCCTTTTATAGCAAAAGACAGTACTATGTACTTTTCTTCTGATGGTTATGTAAATTTGGGATTGGTAGATATTTTTAAATCAAATATTTTAAAAGATTCCAATGCAAAACCAGAAAACTTAGGAGCTCCTTTTAATAGTGGCTACGATGATTTTGCTATCTATATCGATTCTGACACTGAAACAGGTTATTTCTCATCTAATCGTCCAGGAGGGAAAGGTAATGATGATATTTACACATTCTCAGCTTATGAGTGTAAGCAATTGGTAAAAGGTGTGGTACGAGATAAAGATACCAATGAGCCAATTTCTGGTGCAACTGTTGAACTAATTAATGAATCTGGTAAGATCATAAATAACGTCACCACAAACCAAAATGGTGAATACATTTTTGAAGTAGAATGTGAAAAGAACTATAGCTTAAGAGGAAGCAAACCAGATTATGAACATGATGTACAAAGCTTTAGAACAACAGCTGTTAACAATGAAGAACAAAATGTAGATTTATTCTTAAAAAACCTATTGGCTGTACCTTGCGAAATTGTAATAAACCCTATTTTCTTTGATTTTGATAAGTGGAACATTCGTACAGATTCTAAATATGATCTTGAGAATATTGTTGATGTGATGAGAGCTTATCCAGATATGAAAATCACTATCGAATCTCATACAGATAGAAGAGGTACTTTAAAGTATAACGATAAATTATCTGACAGAAGAGCAAACTCTACAAGAGATTATATTATCTCAAGAGGCATCGCTGCCGAACGCATTGTAAGCGCAACAGGTTATGGTGAACGTAGAAAGCTTATTAGTGATGAAGAAATTGATGCTATGTCTACTCGTGAAGAAAAAGAAGCTGCTCACCAAAAGAACAGACGTTCACACTTTAGAATAGTTGATTGCGAAGAAGACCAACAAAACTAATTATTCCCTAATATATTAGAGCTTCTGCGCTTTTAATAACAACTTATTACCCAAAAACCATTTGCAAATGCAAATGGTTTTTTTATTTATACTTTTATACTGAAAATACAACTCCATAATGCAAAAGCATTTAATGATTTTAGATTAAAATGATTGGAATATCAATACTTCTTGCTATTTCTTGGGCATTACTCTATTTAACGGAAAGAAAATCAATATTAGCCTTAGGAATAGTTCCTATTAGAAGACGATTACAACAATTTGGCATTGGATTCTTACTAACATCTTTACTTTGTATTTCTGTTCAATTCTTAGAGGTTACCTTAAAATCTACTGAATGGCACTTAAATAAAGAAGTCGACACTGTTCTGATTTTGAGAATGTCATTTTGGGATTTAAAATCTGTAATTACTGAAGAGCTGATTTTTCGTGGAGCAATTCTATATATACTAATCCGGAAGCTTGGAACTTTAAAAGGTATGTGGATATCCTCAATAGCTTTCGGTATTTATCATTGGTTCTCATTTGGGATACTTGGAAGTATCATTCCTATGATAGTCGTATTTGTAGGAACTGGACTAATGGGTTATGCTTGGGCTTTGTCATTTTCAAAAACCAAATCCATAGCTATGCCTATTGGATTACATTTTGGTTGGAATTTTACATTTAACACTGTATTTTCAAATGGACCGCTTGGTAATGGAATATTATTTTCAGAGAGCAATAATATAATCTCTGATTGGTTTTCATTAATTGGGTTATGGGTTGTTCCAATTATTGTTTTACTATTTGTAAAAATAGTTATACCTCAAAACAACTAAAAAAGCCATATACTTTCGTATATGGCTTTTTTTGCTATTAATCAACTATTAAATTACAGAGGAATCTGTACTATTTTTTTATAAATATATTGGTGTAATACCATTTACCATTTTCATCCATTTCGGCAGAAATATCAAAATTGGTATAATCACCTTCTATTACATTTTTATGTCCTTCACTATTCAACCATGCATTAACTACAGATTCTGGAGTACTGAAAGCATAGGCTACGTTTTCAGCTACAGAAATAGCTCCAGCTTGATTGATTAAATTATTTTTTCTCTGATAAAAATTGGCATGAGATACCTCGTCATTTTTTATCATGTAATCTGTATGACCATAAGCTTGTGCTTTAATGGCATTCATACCATTTAATGGTGCTAATCCTAAACTAATTCTGTGTGTGTTGATTAGTTCTAATACTTCAACTTCAATAGTTTTTGTTTGAGGTACATAACTACTTGAAATTGCATCTATTTTATCCTCTTCTATCGCATCTGTAGAACATGACGAAAGCGATAGCAACGCTAATAATGCCAATGCAGGCAACAAAGTAGGTGATTTCATGATGTAGGTTTTTTTTGATTTGGTTCTTCAAATTTAAACGCCTACTTGGAAGTAACTGTTAAAGAAATGTTAAAATCGATGAAATACATGTATTTCGTCGAATTATTATTGCGTTTTATCGATGAAATGCATTTTTTTAAAATATTTTATGTTTTTAATCCTATTATATTTACATTTTATCGATGAAATACATGCAACTCTATGTTTAGTGATATTAAGGTGCTAATCTGTCTATAATCCAATTGTATTCATCATCCAATTTATAGCGTATTCTATCGTGTAAACGGTTGGCTCTACCTTGCCAAAATTCTATTTCAACAGGTTTTACAATAAATCCGCCCCAATAATCAGGTCTTTCAACCTCTTTGCCCTCATATTCCTTTTCTAGTTGTTTTAGCTTTAATTCAAGTTCGCTTCTATCTTTTACAACTTCACTCTGGTTAGAGACAACGGCTCCTAATTGGCTACCTCTAGGTCTAGATTCAAAATAGCCATCACTTAAATTTTCAGCAATTTTTTCAGCCTTACCTTTAATAATTATCTGTCGCTCGGCAGCATGCCAAAAAAAAGACAAACATACATTTGGGTTGTTTAATATGGCTTTCCCTTTTTCGCTATTGTAATTGGTGTAAAAAATGAAACCTTCATAAGTGTATTTTTTCAATAGTACTATTCTACCTTTTGGGTAACCATCCAAACCAATAGTTGATAGTGTCATGGCGTTTGCCTCATCTATCCCATCAGAATTATCTACTTCATAAAACCATTTCTGGAAAAGTTCTAAAGGATTTTCAGGTACATTTCTCTTTAACAATGCTCCTTTTTCATAAGATTTTCTGTAATTGCTTAAATCGCTATCCATGATTTTACATTATATAGAATATATTATATCTTTAATGCTCAAATTTACATAAAATGCTTTTTGCAGAATCACTTACAGGCATCATTTTAATTATTTGTGGCATCTTGGTAAAGATAAATCCGAATTTAATAGCTGGATATAACACGTTGAGTGACGCTGATAAAAAGAAAATTGATATTAAACGTTTATCAACGTATATGCACAATGGATTGATTATTATTGGAGCTATATCAATAATTTCATCAATAACAATGTATTTTATTGGCGTTAAAGAATCTTATAGATTAATGATTGTTGCTGGTTTCATTATCTTAGGAGTACTTTACATTGCGCTGAACAGTACAAAAATGAAGATTTAACTTAAAACTCAAAAACTTTTCCGTCTTCTGCTAATTCAACATTATCAAAAACTTTATTAGCTTCAGTTTTAAACTCTTCCAAACTATCGTAACGTGTGGAGTAATGCCCTAATATAAGTGTTTTAGCATTGGCTTTTTTGGCAATGGTTGCTGCTTGTTTTGCAGTTGAATGCTTTGTTGGTTCTGCCAATTTTTTATTCTTCTCTAAAAAAGTAGACTCATGATATAAAACATCAACATCTTTAATTATAGGAATAATAGATTCGTCATACAGAGTGTCGCTACAAAACGCATAACTCAAAGATTTCTTACCACTTGATGTAACTGTTTCATTCTTTATAAGTTTACCATCTTCGTTTACTACATCAAAGCCTTGTTTTAGTTTTCTATAATAGGCAACATCAATTTTTTTATTTTCTGCCGCAGTGATGTTTAATTTACGTTCATTAGGTTTTTCTTTAAACAAGAAACCGTTGGTATAAACACGATGGTTTAAAGGAATCGTATGTACCACAACTTTATCATCTTCAAAAATACATTGTGATTCTTTTGAGGTTAGCTCATGAAAAACAAGCTTATAGTTGGTCCAAGAATCGGCCAATTTCATTTGAAGCGTTATAATCTCTTTCAGTCCTTTTGGCCCATAAATATGCAAATCGGTTTCTCGTGTAAGAAGTCTGAATGTTGAAATTAAACCAACTAAACCAAAAAAATGGTCGCCATGAAGATGTGAAATAAAAATGTGCTTAATCCTTGAAAATTTAATTTTATTTCGCCTTAACTCTACTTGAGTACCTTCACCACAATCAATTAAAAACAAATGGTTTTTAATATCCAGCACTTGCGCTGTTGGATTTGTATTGGTTCTTGGAGTTGCACTATAACAGCCTAAAATGGTAAGTTTCATTTGTTTTGTATGTTGTTGAGTCGTATAGTTGTTAAGTCGGAAATTCTACAAAACGACAAAAAACTAAACAACAAACATTTAGAATCCTAGATCACGTTCAATTTCTTCCATTTCAATAATATCATAGGCCTCTTGCATTGTTGGAACGATAACAAGCTCATCAGGTATGTCTTCTAGTTTAATCTTATCTGTTACAATCACAAAAGATTGTTTTCCCTTTCTGTGCTGATTTGATATGTTTAAAAACTCAACAACATCTTGTGTTACTAAGGGCTTTAAACTAGTGAGATTTACAATAATATTATCGTTTTCAAAACGAGAATATATAACATCTAACTTTTTTACGAGTTCAACAATCGATGCTTTTTCCTGTGTAATAATTGAGATATTACCATCTTTATCAAAAATCATATTCTACTGTTTTATTTTAGAAGCTAATAAATATATCACTGCCATCCTAATAGCAACACCATTTTGTACTTGATCTAAAATGATGGCCTGTTTAGAATCGGCTACATCACTCGTGATTTCAACACCACGATTTATTGGTCCTGGATGCATGATGGTTATTTCTTTATCCAAGCTATCCAATAGTTCTTTATTTACACCAAATTGTTGTGTGTACTCCCTCGTTGAAGGAAAGTAACTAATATCCATACGTTCGTTCTGTACACGAAGCATATTGGCTACATCACACCAATTTAAGGCTGTACGCAAGTTTGTTTCAACCTTCACTCCTAGTTTATCTATGTATTTTGGAATTAACGTTTTTGGTCCGCAAACCATTACTTCAGCTCCTTGTAATTGCAATGCAAAAATATTTGACAAAGCCACACGACTGTGCAATATGTCACCTACAATAACTACTTTTTTTCCTTTTACTTCACCTAATCGTTCTCTAATTGAATACGAATCTAGCAAGGCTTGTGTTGGATGTTCATGAGCTCCATCTCCAGCATTAATGATACTTGCGTTAACATGTTTAGATAGAAAAACTCCAGCTCCAGGATTAGGATGTCTCATCACAACCATATCTACTTTCATTGATAAGATATTATTTACCGTATCAATAAGTGTTTCTCCTTTTTTTACTGAAGATTGAGATGCTGAAAAATTGATAACATCTGCTGAAAGTCGCTTCTCGGCAAGCTCAAAAGAAAGCTTTGTTCTGGTTGAGTTTTCAAAAAACAAATTAGCAATGGTAATGTCTCGTAGAGAAGGTACTTTTTTAATGGGTCTGTTAATGACTTCTTTAAAGTGATCGGCAGTTTCAAAAATGAGTTGTATATCTTGTTTGTTAAGATATTTTATTCCTAGTAAGTGATTGACACTTAATTCGCTCATATTTTTTAGTATTCAGTTATCAGTATTCAGTAGCAGTTTATTGCTGCTATATAGTAAATTCGTGATTCATTTTAAACTCTAAATCAGATACAGTCTCTCCATCTTTGGTAAACTTTAAATAAACGTCTGCATCTTTTAAAAAATCAAACTCGTTCAATAAAGGTTTCATAACTTTAAATAAAGTTTCAGCATTTTTTCCATAGGCAAAAAGTCTTCCGTCAGTATCATCCATATTGACTTCATGTCCATCATAAATTCCTAACTCTTTAGGTATTTGTTCAAATAGTTTCGCATCAACTTTATGAATTTCATCTATTCCATTGAACCTTCCAAAACTAATAATAACAGTATCTTGTAGTTTTGGGCTTTCCATGTTTTGCAGATGTAATTCTTCTAAAGTCATTTCACTTACTAATTAAATATACTGAATCTTCACCATCAAATTCAGCCCAATTTACTTTTACTTTTTCTTTATTTATGGCATCTACTTGTCGTCCTCTATAATCTGGTTGTATTGGCAAGTGTCTGCTAAAGCGTCTATCTATTAACGTTAATAACTCTATTCCTTTTGGTCTTCCAAAAGATTGAATGGCTGTTAATGCAGATCTGATACTTCTTCCTGTGTATAACACATCATCAATAAATACGACTTTTTTATCTTCAACAACAAAATTGATTTCAGTGGTGTTTGCTTCTAAGGGTTTGTCACCTCTTCTAAAATCATCTCTAAAAAAGGTGATGTCAAGATGACCAAGTTGAACATTTTTAATTTTGTAATCATTACGTAACATCTGAGCAATACGATTTGCTAGAAATTTTCCCCTTGGTTGAATTCCTATTAAAACAGTGTCTGTAAAGTCGTTATGATTTTCAATAAGTTGACAAGCCAATCGATGAAGAATGATGTTTACCTCTTTTGCATTAAGTAACACTTTTTGACTCATAAACTATCTAAGCGTATTTTGGTGGACAAAGTTAAGCTAAAAAATTAGGGTTTGCAATGCATTTTCTCGCAAAGTCGCAAAGACTCAAAGTTTTACGGAATTACATTAAAAAAGCCTCCCAATATGAGAGGCTTTCTTTTAATTATTAAAATTGACGAATATTATTTTCCGTCCATTTTATCTTTAAGAGCTTGTAAAGCATCATTGGCATCACCTAAAGTTGGTTTTGCTTCAGCTGCTTGAGCTTCTGCTTTTTTAGCAGCTGCTTTTACATTTTCAGCTTCTTCTTCTTTAAAGATAGCAGTGTGAGATGCTACAACACGTTTAAATTCTTTGTTGAATTCAATGATTTTAAACTCTGCTTCATCTCCTTTTTTAAGTTTCTTACCATCTTCTTTCTCTAAATGACGTGCAGGAATAAAGGCAACGATATCTTCGTTAAAAGTAACTGTTGCTCCTTTATCAACAATCTCATCAATAGTTCCAGTATGAGTTGTGTTTAAAGCAAAGTCCTTTTCGTATTTATCCCAAGGGTTGTCTGTTGTTTGTTTGTGACCTAAACTTAGTTTACGTCCTTCAACATCCAATTCTAAAACAACCACATCTAATGTATCACCTACTGCACAGAATTCAGATGGATGCTTGATTTTCTTAGTCCAAGATAAATCAGAGATATAAATTAATCCGTCAATACCTTCTTCTAATTCAACAAAAACCCCGAAGTTTGTGAAATTACGTACAATTCCTGTGTGCTTAGAACCTACAGGATATTTTTTAGTAATATCTGTCCATGGATCTGGAGTTAATTGCTTAATACCAAGTGACATTTTACGATCTTCTCTATCAAGAGTTAAGATAACTGCTTCAACTTCGTCTCCAACAGACACGAAATCTTGAGCTGAACGTAAATGTGTAGACCATGACATTTCTGATACGTGAATTAATCCTTCAACACCATCAACTACTTCAATAAACGCACCATAATCTGCAATAACTACTACTTTTCCTTTTACTTTATCTCCAACTTTTACGTCTTCACCTAAAGCATCCCAAGGATGTTTGCTCAATTGCTTAAGACCTAATTGAATTCTTGATTTGTTTTCATCAAAATCAAGGATTACAACGTTAAGTTTTTCGTCAAGTTCAACAATTTCACTTGGATGATTGATACGAGACCAAGAAAGGTCAGTAATATGAATTAATCCGTCAACACCACCAAGATCAATAAATACACCATAAGAAGTAATGTTTTTAACAGTACCTTCAAGTACTTGACCTTTTTCTAGTTGACCAATGATTTCTTTTTTCTGTATTTCAATATCGGCTTCAATAAGCGCTTTATGAGATACAACTACGTTTTTAAATTCGTGATTGATTTTTACAACCTTGAACTCCATCGTTTTATTTACGTACTGATCGTAATCTCTAATTGGTTTTACGTCAATTTGAGAACCTGGTAAGAATGCTTCAATTCCAAAAACATCTACAATCATACCTCCTTTAGTTCTGCATTTCACAA
Organism: Bacteroidia bacterium; assembly: GCA_030429955.1. Taxonomy (GTDB): domain Bacteria; phylum Bacteroidota; class Bacteroidia; order Flavobacteriales; family Flavobacteriaceae; genus CAJQLB01. The sequence goes on along the minus strand of JAUIGO010000023.1, from coordinate 30,375 downwards.
AACCATTAACGATTTCACCTGTGTCATGTGCAGCATTTACACGATCCCAAGCCTTGATTACTCTAGCTTTTCTGTGCGATAATACTAACTGACCTGTTGCATCTTCACGTACATCAATTAAAACTTCTACTTTATCTCCAACAGCTAAGTTAGGATTGTAACGAAATTCGTTTAATGAAATAACACCTTCAGATTTTGCGTTGATGTCAATAATTGCATCACGGTCTGTTAAATGAATTACAGTACCTTCAACAACCTCATCATCTAGAGTGTCAACGAAATTTTCTGATACCAGTTTTTCAAACTCTTCTAATTGATCTTCATCAACTGGGTCAATTCCTTCTTCGTAATTGTGCCAATTAAAATCTTTTAGAAATTTTTCTGGATTTGCTTGAGCTTCAGAGACTACTGGAGCTTCGGTTTTTGTAGCTTTAACTTGTTCTTCAACTTGAGTTTCTACTACTTCTTCTTTGTTTTCAGCCATTTATGCTAATTTTCTTTAATGTTTTTACAGTCTCCTGCTTTCGCTGAAACGTAATTACATTACGATTTGTATTCTGTATGTTTTCAGAAAAATTAAGCGATTGACACACAGAAGTGTTATAAATTGTTTTTTTTATTCCTTTTAATTTCCTGATAATTCGCTAAAAGGAGTGCAAAAATACATATTATTGGTGTAATTGCCTAATTTTATTTAGCTTGAAGATGATTTTTTTAAGAATACTTTTTGATGTTATTCAAAACTCTCTAAAGTCATAGTAACCAAATGCATTATTTTTTGGTATTGTTCCTCTAAAGTAAGGTTTGAATTATCAATTTCTATAGCGTCTTCAGCTTTTATTAATGGTGAGTCTTCACGATGAGAATCAATATAATCACGCTCTTGAACATTTTTTAAAACGTCTTCAAACTCAATCTCATCACCTCTTTTGATAAGTTCATCAAAACGACGCTTTGCTCTAATTTCTGGAGAAGCCGTCATGAATATTTTTAGTTCGGCATCTGGAAACACAACAGTGCCAATATCGCGACCATCCATCACAATTCCTTTTTCTTTTCCCATTTTTTGTTGCTGTTTCACCAATTGAAGGCGAACTTCAGGAACTGCAGCAACTGCGCTTACAAAACTGGACACTTCCATAGTGCGAATGTCGTGTTCAACATTTTTATTATTTAAATACATTTCTGCAAAACCTAATTCAGGATTGAATTTAAACTTAAGGGTAATATTAGGAAGTTGTTTTATAAAATTACTCACATTAAATTCTTCTTTGCTAATAAATCCGTTTTGTAAGGCATAGTAAGTAACTGCACGATACATGGCTCCAGAATCGACATAGATATAGCCAAGTTCTTTAGCAATTTGTTTTGCTATGGTACTTTTTCCTGTTGATGAGTAACCATCAATTGCTATGGTAATTTTTTGCATATCCTAAGTTGAAAAGTGCCTAAATTACTTAAAATGTCTAAAGTGATAAACATGTTGGTTCAATTTTATAAAACAAACTTTAAATACTTATAAACTTTAGCACACTCTAAATACTTTTATCTTAAATCTATTTGTAATCCGAAAAAACTAGCGTTTGATGCACTTGTATATCTAGCATGTGTATAGCTAAATCGCATTTTATTGAGTTTAATTCCTATTCCGAAAGATAATCCGGAAAAGTTTCGTTGGTCTAAAATACGTAATTCTTCAGCTCTTCTAAAATTATAGCCCAACCTAATATTAAATCCTCTATCTGGAAATAATTCAGCTCCTAGAATGGTATGTCTAATCACATTTGCTAAAAATCCAACTTTATTTTCAGTTTGATTCCCTTCTAAATCTGTAGTTACTTGTGCTGGATTTGGGCTTGCAATAGGCCATTTTTGCAAATTCTCAAACGTTATATGCCAACGCAAAGGCATGTGTTCTAAGGTTTGCGACATACCAAAGTTTACTTCTAAAGGTAATGGTTCGTTAAGTCCAGCATAGGTTGTAATTTGTGTTCCTGCGTTTCTGACTACCAAAGCTGCATTGAAATCGAGTTTTTCGTTTATGTAAAGCAAACCAATATCTACAGCAGCTCCAAGTGATGTGTACTGTTCTAGTTTGGAAGTTATGAACTTAATATTTCCACCTAAATAAAAGTCTGAGTAACCTATTTGCATTGCATAACCAACAGATAAGGCCGCTTCATTACCTCTAAAGGATCCTGTTGAAACTCCATTTTCGTCATAGCCATCAAACTCACCATAATTAATATAAGTAATTCCAGCATGGATGGTTTGTGTATGTCTGTCCCAAGTGTAAGCATAAGCAGCAGTACCATAACCAATTCCTCCTAAATAACTTGAGTAGTTTAAAGCGAGTTGATTGTCCATTTCAACATTGATGGTTGCAGGATTATACAAACCTTGTGTGACATCATAATCAACGTTTGTTATTACTTTTCCTCCAAGAGCAGCTTGACGTGGAGAGGATACTAAATTAAGAAACTGATACGTTGCTTCACCTCCCAACTGTGGAAAGGCAAAATTAAAACACACCAAAACCATTAAAGTAGTAATCGTTCTTTTCATTCGAAAATTTTCAACTTATATAAAGCCAAATTCCATTTATCCTTGCTTATTTGTAGCTGATTTTTACAAAGCTGCAAAGTAACTAAATCTATCTTAAAACGATTACATGATTTTTTTATTTTTGAATGCATAAAAAAACCTCGAGAAATCGAGGTTTTTATTATATTATAACTTCTTAGCGTTTTTAACCTTCTGCTTGGTTATTGCTATATCAATAACCTCACTCATATCTGAAACATAGTGAAAGGTTAATCCTTTTAAGTATTCTTCTTTTATTTCTTTAATATCGCGCTCATTTTCTTTACACAAAATAATTTCTTTGATTCGTGCACGTTTTGCAGCTAATATTTTTTCTTTGATTCCTCCTACTGGAAGTACTTTTCCACGTAAGGTAATTTCTCCAGTCATAGCTAAACTCTTTTTAACCTTTCGTTGCGTGAATAAAGAAACTAACGAAGTTAACATGGTAATTCCTGCACTAGGACCATCTTTAGGTGTCGCTCCTTCAGGAACATGGATATGCACATTGTATTTATCAAAAACATCACTATCAATACCAAACGTATCTGCATTTGCTTTGATGTACTCCATAGCAATAGTTGCAGATTCTTTCATGACGTTTCCTAAATTTCCAGTAATATTTAGAGCGCCTTTCCCTTTAGATAAAATCGATTCAATAAACAAAATATCACCTCCAACACTTGTCCAAGCCAAACCTGTAACCACTCCAGCAACGTCGTTGTTTTCGTATTTATCACGCTCTAATTTTGGACCACCAAGTACTTCAATGATATCTTCATTTGTGACTTTAATGTTATAGTCTTCTTCCATTGCGATGTTTTTGGCAGCATGACGTACCATTTTAGCGATTTGCTTTTCTAAACCTCTGACTCCAGATTCACGTGTATAACCTTCAACTATTTTTTCAAGCTGTGGCTTTGCTATTTTTAGATGATCTGCATTTAAACCATGTTCTTTTAATTGCTTAGGTAACAAATGACGTTTTCCAATCTCTACTTTTTCTTCAATGGTGTAACCAGTTACGTTGATGATTTCCATTCTATCTCTAAGTGCTGGTTGAATGGTTGAAAGATTATTAGACGTTGCAATGAACATCACTTTAGATAAATCAAATCCCATTTCTAGGAAGTTATCATAAAACTCTGAATTTTGCTCAGGATCTAAAACCTCTAACATTGCAGATGAAGGATCGCCTTGATGTGAGTTAGATAATTTATCAATCTCATCTAAAACAAAAACTGGATTTGATGTTCCTGCTTTCTTCAAGCTTTGCAAAATACGTCCAGGCATTGCTCCAATATATGTTTTTCTGTGACCTCGTATTTCTGCTTCATCACGCAAACCACCTAAAGACATTCGCACATATTCTCTACCTAAGGCTTCAGCAATGGATTTTCCTAATGAAGTTTTACCAACTCCTGGAGGTCCATACAAACAAAGGATTGGCGATTTCATATCGTTTCTCAGTTTAAGAACTGCTAAATACTCTATGATTCTTCGTTTTACATCATCTAAACCATAATGATCGCGATCTAGAATTCGTTTTGCTCGTTTTAAATCAAACTTATCTTTGCTAAACTCATTCCAAGGTAAATCAAGAAAGAGGTCTAAGTAATTTCGTTGAATAGAATACTCTGCAACTTGAGGATTCATGCGTTGCATTTTTGCCAATTCCTTTTCAAAATGGTTTTTTACTTTATCGTCCCACTTTTTCGATTTAGCGCGAACTTTCATTTCGTCAACTTCCTCTTCATAACTCACACCACCAAGTTCTTCCTGAATGGTTTTCATTTGTTGGTGCAAGAAATACTCGCGTTGCTGTTGGCTCATATCACTTTGAACCTTAGATTGGATATCGTTTTTAAGTTCCAGTTTCTGAAACTCGATATTCATATATTTTAAGGTTTCTAGAGCACGTTCCTGCAAATCGTTTGTTTCAAGAAGTTTTTGCTTTGCCTCAACACTTATATTCATATTTGATGATACAAAGTTTACCAAAAACGAGTTGCTTTCAATGTTATTTATTGCAAAAGAAGCTTCACTAGGAATATTAGGACTTTGTTTAATGATTTGAAGCGCTAATTCCTTAATAGAGTCTATAATTGCTGAAAACTCTTCATTATTACTAATTGGAGTACTTTCTGGCACTTCACGAACTGTTGCGTTCATGTAAGGTTCTTCAGTTATGACTTCAGCAACCTTGAAGCGTTTTTTACCTTGAATAATAACGGTTGTGTTACCATCAGGCATTTTTAGAACCTTTAGTATTCTGGCCACAGTTCCTGTTTCATGAATATCTTTTGCAGTAGGATCTTCAATAGTTTCATCTTTTTGAGAAACCACTCCAATAACTTTTGAGCCTTTATTGGCATCATCTATAAGTTTTATGGATTTGTCGCGTCCAGCTGTAATTGGTATTACAACACCTGGAAACAATACTGTATTTCTAAGGGATAGTATTGGAAGTGTCTCAGGCAGCAATTCGTTATTTATTTCTTTTTCATCTTCAGTAGTCATCAACGGAATCAGTTCAGAATTTTCATCAAATTCCTGAAATGACAATCTGTCAAGGCTTGTAAATTTTGATCTTGCCATATTATTTTTAAGTCATTCTGTCATTAAAACAGAACTTTTTTATTTATATCTTTATTACCAATAACTTGTGTTTTCACTCTATTACAGAGAGTTACAAGCATATAGTCTTTTATTTCATGTATATAAGTTCAATTGTTATGCCAATGTAAAGAATGTATTTTAAAATAAAATCATAAATATTTTTTCTAAAAGTGTAACAATGAGACTTAATTTTCATCATTCTAATAAACAATTTGTTTTCTGATACCAACCAACCTAAATATCGAACAACTTGTACAGCAGTGTAAATCTGGTAACCAAAATGCGCAATTGGAGGTTTACAACAGATATTACAAAGCAATGTACAATACAGCAGTAAGAATTGTTAAAGACAGCTTTGAGGCCGAAGATATCATGCAAGATTCGTTTTTAACAGCATTTTCAAAGCTGGACAGTTTAAAAGAAGCTGTAACCTTTGGTTCTTGGTTGAAACGAATTGTAATTAACAACAGTATTTATCACTTTAATAAAAAAAATAAATACAACGAAGTTGCTCTTGACGATGTATTGTTTAAAGTTGAAGACGAAGATGGTATTGCAAGTGATTATGAGTTTACAAATTTGAAAGCGCAGCAAATTATGGAAACCATGAAAACACTAAAAGACAGTTATCGAGTAGCATTGACATTGCATCTGATTGAAGGTTATGATTATGATGAAATTAGTGAAATCATGAACATCACTTATGCTAATTGTAGAACAACCATATCAAGAGCAAAAGAAAGTTTAAGACAAAAGCTGCAAAAAAGAGCAGTAAACTAAAAACATTAAATTATGAGTAAAAATAATTTAAATACCATTTTTGATAATTTCAGAGAAGATTTTGATACTGAAGAACCAAATGTTGGACATGAAAACCGCTTTTTGACAAAGCTTAACAACCAGAATAGAGAGGTCATTACCTTATCTAAACCAAAATCTAATTTTTGGAAACCATTTTTAAGCATTGCTGCTTCGGTGGTATTGGTCGCAACTATATTTATCAGCATCAATAAATCAAACCAACCTCATGATCTTGCCAGTATTTCACCAGAAATGGCTGAAACTCAAAACTTCTTTACCAATGCCATTTCATTGGAAATTGAAAAACTGAAAAATGAATTAACTCCTGAGTTTCAGGACTTAGTAGTTGACGCCTTGTTTCAAATAGAAATATTAGATCAAAATTACAACAAACTCAAACAAGATTTGACTGTTAGTGGAAATGATAAACGTGTTATAAGCGCTATGATTTCAAACTTTCAGGATAGAATCGACATTTTAAACAACGTATTAAATCAAATAGAAGAATTAAAATCAACAAAAATCGAACAAAATGAAAACAGCTCTACTTTATAAAACTGTAATAACACTCTTACTTATCCCAACTTTTGTGTTAGCTAATAACGGAAAATGGTCTGGAAAATACACCAAAGAGAAAAAGCTTCATAAAGAGTATGAAGTCAGTTCTAGTGCAACTGTAAATATTGACAACAGTTATGGTGATATTGAAATTGTTACCTGGAATGAAAACCGCGTCGTAATTGACGTTACAATAACTACCAATGGTGACAATGAAGACAAAGTAATTAAGAAACTCGAAGATATTGATGTGCTTTTTGACAACTCGCCAAATATGGTTTCTGCCAAAACTAAATTCAACAACAATAAATCTTGGTGGAATTGGGGAAACAATAACGTGAATATGAAAATAAACTACGTTATCAAAATGCCAATGAGCAACAATGTAGACTTAAGTAATGACTATGGAAGCATCAACCTAGACAAACTCAATGGTCGTGCTGTTATTGATTGTGATTACGGAAAAATTACCACAAAAGAATTGATGGCAGATAATAACGTTATTTCATTTGACTATACCAAAAACTCCTATTTTGAGTACATAAAAAGCGGAAAAATTGATGCAGATTACAGTAGTTATACAGTAGCAAAAACTAACGATTTAAGTATAAATGCAGATTACACAAAATCTGAAATAGAAATTGCTGAAGATGTATCTTATAACTGTGATTATGGATCGTTAACTGTTGGTAAAGCCAACAATGTAAAAGGAGATGGTGACTATTTAACCTTACGCCTTGGTGATATTTATAAAAATGTTTCTGTAAATGCAGATTATGGTTCACTAAAAATTGATAACATGACTGCTAATGCTGGAAATATAGATATCTCTTCAGATTATATGAAAATTACCATTGGCTACTCTGAAGGCTATAACTTTAATTTTGAAATTGATTTAAGCTATGGCTCTCTTAGAGATACAGATGATTTTGAATTTTCAAAAAAGAATATAAAATCCAGTAGTAAATATTATTCAGGGTACTATGGAAACTCAAACTCTAAAAACAGGATTAAAATAGAATCTGATTACGGAAGCGTAACTTTTAAGAAAAATTAAAAAATAATTAATCAAAAAATCAACAATTATGAACAAATCAATTTTATTAATAGTCGCCTTAATGTTTGCCACTGTTTCGCACGCTCAGTGGTGGGGAAATAAAAAAGTAAAAGGCAACGGAAACATGACCACAGAAACTAGAAACACAGGAGACTATGATGGTGTTAAATGTGCTGGTTCTATGGACTACATTTTAGTGGCTGGAACTGAAGGAAAAATTAAGCTTGAAGGTGAATCTAATTTATTAGAGCATATTATCACTGAAATTAAAGGAAACGACTTAATTATTAAAGTAGAAAAAGGAGTCAACTTAAGCCCAAGTTGGAACAAAACTATTAAAGTAACTATTCCTTTTAAGGATATAAGTAGTGTATCACTTGCTGGTTCTGGTGATCTGTGGAATGAAGATAAAATTACAGCATCAGATTTTGATGTGTCATTAGCTGGTTCTGGTGATATGATATTAAACGTGGATGCAACTTCAGTTGAAGGTAGCTTAGCTGGTTCTGGTGATATTACTTTAAAAGGAAATACTAATAACTTATCATTAAGGTTAGCTGGTTCTGGTGATATTCATGCTTTTGGTTTACAATCTAATCATACTGAAGCAACTATTGCTGGTTCTGGTGATATAGAAGTTGTAAGCAACCAAAGTTTAAAAGCTCGAGTTTCTGGTTCTGGTGATATAGAATATAGAGGCAAACCAAGTAAAGAAGACACTAAGGTTTCAGGTTCTGGATCTATAAGTAATTAACAATAACAAGATAATCCTTAATAAACGCTTTCTCTAAACGAAGGCGTTTTTTTTATTTCATCTGTTAATTTTTATTACTCTTAATTCGGTCAGATGTAATGAGTCAACTAGTATTAAAGACATAAACTTAATTGGTTATGACTCATTTTACATATTGATTTCCTTTGATAGTAAATAAAACAATCAATGCTATCAAAAAGAAAATCGCTAAAAACAATACAGACCATTGCATCGAGTTTGTAATTGAAATTAGCAAACCAAAAACAAACATTCCTAAAACGATGGCAATTTTTTCAGTGACATCATAAAAACTGAAATACGTTGCATGATCTTCCGTTTCAGGCAATAGCTTAGAATACGTAGAACGTGATAAGGATTGCGTTGCTCCTAAGACCAAACCTAAAACTCCTCCTAGAATATAAAAATACATATCAACATTGTCTTGATTTTTATCTAAACTAAAAGCTATAAAACAAACCAATCCCCAAATCATCAATGTTATTTTTAAAGCTTTTAGGTTTCCGTATTTATTAGAAATTCTTGAAAAGATATAAGCTCCTGCTATTGCCACAATTTGGACAAGCATGATAGTCATGATTAAGTTTGTTGTTGGCAAACCTAGTTCTTCACTTCCAAAAATACCTGCCATTAACACTATGGTTTGAACACCAACACTAAAGAAGAAAAAAGACACTAAAAATCGTTTTAGTTCTCTGTACTCACTCAATTCTTTTGCTACTTTTTTTAACTCTCTAAAACCTTTCCATATATAATCTTTTTCAGGTTTATGATTGTAAACATTGTTTGGTAATCGTTTGTAAGTTATTTGTGCAAAGCCATAGGCTGCATCCAATAAACCAAATACACCAGTCTGAACCAGAACCAAACTCAATATCATTAATATTACTGAGCCAGTATATCCATAAATAAATCCTTTGGCACTCACATTATCTTGTTGTTCTGGATAAGCAATTTCTGGCAAATAGGCATTATAAAACACAATACTTCCCCAAAAACCTACACTAGCTGTAATTGTAAAAAGGAGAGCTATCCAAAGTGTTGATTGATCTTTAAAAAAGAATAAGCTCATTACAGATAACGAGCCTAAAAGGCAAAAGAACTTAAGGAATTTTAGCTTATTCCCTGTATAATCTGCAATTCCTGAAAGTATAGGAGAAATAAATGCTACAATTAAAAATGAAAAAGATAAAGTATAATCATATAATGTAGTTGGATTCCATTCTGTTCCTAAAAAAGTGATGTCGCCTTCTACATTAGCAAAAGAGGATGTCATGCTACTATAATAAATAGGAAAAACAGCTGTGCTTATTACTAATGAGTAAACTGAATTTGCCCAATCATAAAAAGCCCAAGCATTCAGTAGTTTTTTATTGCCTTTTTCTAAAGTTGCCATATCAAAAATTAGTTTTTAACTGAAATGTTTTTTGGGACTCTAAACAACAAAATAATACCTAATAAGAAAAATACAAACAGAAATAAAATTGCATTTCGCATAGTTCCTGTTATTTGGTCAACAGCTCCATAAAGGAGCATTCCTATAATGATTCCTACTTTTTCAGTCACATCATAAAAGCTAAAATAAGATGTTGTGTCTTCTGTTTTTGGTAAAAATTTTGAATATGTAGAACGTGATAATGCTTGAACGCCTCCCATTACAAACCCAACTATTGCTGCTGTAAAATAGAATTCAATTGGTGTTTTTACAAAATAGGCAAATACACAAATAAACATCCAAATAACATTTACACCTATTAATGTTTTAATGTTTCCATACTTAGTTGATGCGTTTGCTGTAATATTAGCGCCAAGTATTGCTACTAGCTGAATAACCAAAATACTAATGATCAATCCCATTGTTTTTTCGCTATTATCTGCCCAAGAAATTTCTTCTTCTCCAAAATAAACTGCCATTAACATGATGGTTTGCACAGCCATACTGTAAACAAAAAAAGCATTCAGAAAACGTTTTAACTTTAAATCTTCTTTCAATTGTAACCAAACAGAGTTCAATTCTTTAAAACCATTCAACAAGACATCTTTAATCACTTTTTTCTCTTGCGAATTTCCTTTTGGCAAGTGATAAAACGTGTATTGTGCAAAAAATATCCACCAAATACCAACTGTTATGAAAGAAACTCTCATGGCAAACATTGCGGCTTCTTGTTCGGTTCCTTGTATTCCAAACCAATTAGGTTTCATAACCATTGCCAAGTTAAATAATAGCAAAATAACACTTCCAATATACCCAATAGAAAACCCTTTAGCACTAATAGCATCTTGTTGTTCCGAGTAAGCAATATCAGGTAAATAGGAATTGTAAAAAACCAAACTTCCCCAATAACCTAAAAGTCCACAGAAATAAAAAAACATACTCATGTAAATATACTCCAATGAAAACCAATACATTCCAATACAACCTATGCTTCCTACATAACAGAAAAACTTTAAAAACAGTTTTTTATTCCCTATATAATCTGCTATTCCAGATAAAATTGGTGATAGAATGGTAATCACAAAAAATGTAAAGGCAGTAACAAATGATATAAGAGCAGTGTTTTTTACTTCAAAGCCAAAAAACTCAATGTTTTTTACATTATCTAAAAACAAAGCAGAATAAAATATGGGGAAGATTGTAGAAGCTATTGTGAGTGTATAAACTGAATTTGCCCAATCATAAAATGCCCAAGCATTCAGTAGTTTTTTGCTTCCCTTTTTTAATATTGCCATAAACAAAAGGCCGCTCTATTATGAGCAGCTTCTAAAGTAAACATTTATTTTTTAACTTTTGAAAATAGATTATTCTCTAAATGAGGTGATTCCAAATTTGGTAGCTTCTTTTTTTGCTTCTGGAGCCCATTTTGTAAGGTTAGCTATACGTGTATCGTTTGATGGATGCGTGCTTAAAAATTCAGGTGGTGCTTGTCCTCCACTATTGGCCTTCATTCGTTTCCATAATTCAGCTGCCTCATCAGGATTATAACCAGCAATTGCCATTAAACGTAACCCTATTTCATCTGCTTGTGTTTCATGACTTCTACTAAAAGGCAACATACCTCCAACATTGGAAGCTATACCATAAGATTGATTAAAAATATTAAGCGATTGTTCATCTTTAATGACAACATTTCCAGCTATTGCTATTCCAGCTTGCAAATAAGCAGCACTCATACGTTGCTGACCATGATTTGCCAATGCGTGAGCAACTTCATGACCCATTATAGCTGCAACACCAGTTTCATTGGCTGCAATTGGTAAAATTCCAGTATAGAAAACAATTTTTCCTCCAGGCATACACCAAGCATTCACTGTTTTATCATCTACTAAATTGTACTCCCATTTATAATCTTTTAAATAACCTTGATAACCGTTAGCATTTAGCCAACGTTCAGCTGCAACTGCAATACGCTGTCCAACACGCTTTATCATTTCTGCATCCTTAGTGCCATTGACTACTTTGTTTTCTGTTAAAAATTGATCGTATTGCGCAAAGGCTGTAGGGAACAATTGTGAATTAGGAACAAAAGCCATTGTTTTATTTCCAGTAAACGGATTCGTGGCACAAGAAAAGAACAATACAACTGCTAAACTTGTGATTATGCTTGATTTAAATTTCATTATAAATGGTTTATATAGTGTTTGAATAAAAGTACAAAAAACGTACCATTTTTATGACACAAATATTTTAAAAAAGTCACTTGATATATATTTCCACCAAAAAAAACGTAAGTTATGAGATAGAAATTCGACTTATTAAAGTATCTTAAAAATGATTAAATTTACATTATGAGAAAGATCTTAATATTTACTTTGATTAGCGTTTTTTATAGCTGCAACTCTTCAGCTCAGAAAAAAGATTCAAAAGAAACATTTGCTGTTACCAAAACCGAAACCGAATGGAAAGCTCAGCTTACCGATTTACAATATTATGTCCTAAGAGAAGTTGGAACTGAACGCGCTTTTACCAGTCCTTTAAATGACAATAAAGAAAAAGGCGTTTATGTTTGTGCTGCTTGTGAAACGCCTTTGTTTAAAAGCGAGCATAAGTACGATTCTGGAAGTGGTTGGCCAAGCTTTGACAGACCCATTGAAGGGAATGTGACCTATTCAGTAGACTATAATATTGGTTATGCTAGAAATGAAGAACACTGCTCCACTTGTGGTGGTCATTTAGGTCACGTGTTTGACGATGGTCCAAGAGAAACCACAGGGCAACGCCATTGCATCAATGGTGCTGCATTAAAGTTTATTCCTAAAAAAGATGACAACTAGTTATTTAACAAGTATCGTCAAACAATTTGAATACTATAAAAGTCTTGGCGAAAAAACTTTTGACCAATTGACTGATGCTGATATCCATTGGCAATACAATTCAGAAAGCAATAGTATTGCGATTATTACCAAGCACATTGTAGGCAATATGCTATCACGTTGGACTAATTTTTTAACTGAAGATGGTGAAAAAACTTGGCGTGAGCGCGACCAAGAATTTGAAGACACTTATGCTAATAAGGAAGAAATGCTACAATCTTGGGAACAAGGTTGGAATTGCTTATTCAACGCTATCAAACCGCTAAGTGATGACCAGTTAGAGCAAATTGTATATATACGAAACCAAGGCCATACTGTAACTGAAGCGATTAACTGACAGTTAGCACATTATGCTTATCACGTTGGGCAAATCGTGTTTCTTGGGAAGATGATACAAGGCGACAATTGGAAATCGTTATCAATTCCAAAAGGCAAATCAACCAACTACAATCAAGAAAAATTTGCTCAAGAAAAAGAACGCAAGCATTTTACAGACGATTTAAAATAATCGTTTTTGAATTTGTCATTTGTAATTTCCTTTTTTCAATTTAGGTTTCGTAAATTCGTAGCTTTAAAAATCGACTAAAAACATTCCCATGAGTAAATATGATATTATCGTTCTTGGTAGTGGTCCAGGTGGCTATGTAACTGCAATTAGAGCGTCTCAATTAGGATTTAAAACTGCTATTATAGAAAAGGAGAATCTTGGAGGCGTCTGCCTAAATTGGGGCTGTATCCCAACAAAAGCCTTAATAAAATCAGCTCAAGTATTTGAATACTTAAAACATGCTGAAGATTATGGGCTGTCTGTTAAAGATGCTGACAAAGATTTTGGTGCAGTAGTGAAACGAAGTCGTGGTGTTGCCGAAGGCATGAGTAAAGGTGTTCAGTTTTTAATGAAGAAAAATAAAATTGACGTCATCAATGGTTACGGAAAAATTAAACCTGGAAAAAAGATTGATGTTGACGGCACCGAATACAGTGCAGACCATATTATCATTGCTACTGGAGCGCGTTCACGTGAACTACCTAGTTTGCCACAAGACGGCAAAAAAGTAATAGGCTACAGAGAAGCCATGAGCTTGGACAAACAACCTAAAAAATTGATTGTGGTTGGTTCTGGAGCTATTGGTGTTGAGTTCGCTTATTTTTATAATGCCTTAGGAACAGAAGTTACCATTGTAGAATTTATGCCGAAAATTGTTCCTGTTGAAGATGATGATGTCTCTAAACAATTAGAACGTTCGTTCAAGAAAAGTGGTATTAAAATCATGACTTCTGCCGAAGTGACAAGTGTTGACACTTCTGGAAAAGGTGTAAAAGCAACTGTAAAAACTAAAAAAGGTGAAGAAGTTCTTGAAGCTGATATTGTCCTTTCTGCAGTAGGAATTAAATCAAATATTGAAAATATTGGTCTTGAAGATGTTGGTATAGTTACTGACAGAGATAAAATATTGGTAAATGATTACTACCAAACTAACATTCCTGGTTATTATGCCATTGGTGATGTAACTCCAGGACAAGCTTTGGCTCACGTAGCATCAGCTGAAGGTATATTGTGTGTTGAAAAAATTGCTGGACAGCATGTTGAAGCTTTAGATTATGGCAACATTCCAGGTTGCACCTATTGCTCTCCTGAAATTGCCAGTGTAGGTTTAACCGAAGCTCAAGCCAAAGAACAAGGTTATGATATTAAAGTAGGAAACTTCCCGTTTTCAGCCTCTGGAAAAGCAAGTGCTTCTGGAGCAAAAGATGGTTTTGTAAAAGTTATTTTTGACGCCAAATATGGAGAATGGCTAGGTTGCCACATGATTGGTGCTGGTGTAACAGATATGATTGCCGAAGCTGTTTTAGGCAGAAAACTAGAAACTACAGGACATGAAGTTTTAAAAGCTGTACATCCTCACCCAACCATGAGTGAAGCTGTTATGGAAGCTGTTGCTGCTGCTTATGGTGAAGTGATTCATTTATAAGATAAAACTTGAAGTAAATAAATTAAAAAAAAAGCGATTCGATTGAATCGCTTTTTTTTCTATTTTAGTTCTAATGAGAATTAAACAAATACAATTTTATTTAATATTAATATTTATACTTTTTGGCTGTAACGCATCAAAAGATAGGGTAAACAGGAGTCATAAAAATAGTTTTAGCTCAAGAATACCTTATATAAAATGTAATACTCCAATTTATTTAGATGAAAATCTTTTTGCAAATTCTCTAAATAATCTTAATAATTTATCCTTTTCGGTCGCATACACATCAATAGATACTTATCATGCATCTGTTAAAGATACTACAGCTAAGGATTCAATTAGATATTTATATGCGAAAAACATTAAAAACTTAGTGAAACTAAACCTTCCTAATACCGAAATGTTTAATGATTCAAGCCTATTAAAAAAAGACAATGATTTTATTAAAACTAACACTGCAAATATTTGGTTTAGAAAGAGGAAAATAAACTCATCAATATCTAATTTAGTCCACGAAAGTTATCAATCAGATAAACAATTATTTATATCTATTTCCTCATATTACTACCAAGATAAATTTAAAAATGCGGTTTATATTTTTGTTTTTAACACCTCAAAAAAAGAATTACTCTACTTAAACAAACTTCATTACACTTGTGATATTAGAGACTATGAAGCCTTAGAAGAGGTTGTTTCTTATGGTTTATTAAAACTTAAAGAAAACTTTGAATAGCTAACTCATAACTTTGCAACCCAAAACCTAAAATAACACCTTTTGCATTTGGAGAGATATAGGATTTATGTCTAAACTCTTCCCTATCAAATGTATTTGAGATATGGACTTCTACTACTGGAGTTTCAATCGCTTTTACTGCATCACCAATACCAACTGACGTATGCGTGTACGCAGCAGCATTTAAGATAATACCATCATAAGAAAAACCGGTTTCTTGCAGTTTGTCAATGATTTCACCTTCAACATTAGATTGAAAATGCTCTAAATTAACTTGAGGATATTTCTCTTTTACAGTTTCAAAAAATTCATTGAACGTTAAGCTACCATAAATATTAGGTTCACGCTTACCTAATAAGTTTAAGTTTGGTCCATTAATGATGATTAGTTTCTTCATAATCCAAATGTATTAAAAATAATGCATAAAAAAAGGAAGCCAGTCGGCTTCCTTTTTAATAACTAAAATTCTTAATTATAGATGAATTGCAAAACCTATTACAAATTGAAATGCATCATCATAAAAATCACTATTCATAGATAAATTATAACGTAAAGTTGGTTCTATACTAACATTATCAGCTACAAACCATGCATATCCACCTTGAAGTCCTACATAAGATGGATTTTCATCTGCATCTTTATAACTAACTCCTGTGTAATCTACACCCACTGGAAAATCTCCAGCAATATAATACTTTGCACCAATTTTGTAACTAAATGCAGAGAAGTCTTCCCCAAAATCTTGATAACCTAAACCAGCTTTAATAGCTAAGTTTTCTTTAACAAAATAACCTGCTTCTGCTCCAGCAGACCACATAGTATTGCCATCTTCAGAGGCTAATGAAAAAGCTGTACTACCAGTTGCCCATGAACCAGTATTAACTTCAATTACCCAACTACCTTCAGATAAAGCATTACCTGAACTGTCATCTTGTGCATTTACATTAAATGCGAATAACGTAATCGCTACTAATAAAATCAATTTTTTCATAATTTATAAATTTAGTTTTTATGATTAATAGTTCAAATAAAGTGATTTTATCAACAATCTCAAAAAAAAATGTTGAAAACTTCATAAAAATACGTATAATTACGTAGTTATCAAGTGTAATACTCTACTTACAAAATGTGAATAACTTATAATTTACAATGAATTGGGATCAAGCCATACAAGATTTTTCAAACTATTTGAAGCTAGAAAGAGGGCTATCTAAAAACTCTATTTCCAGTTATATCCTTGATATAAAGAAGCTTAAAAATTATTTATTTGAACACGATATTAAATCCACACCAATACAAATAAAAGCAAATACAGTTCAAGAATTTATATACGACACTGCCAAAACGTTAAATGCCAGAAGTCAATCACGACTCATTTCAGCGTTACGAGGTTTTTTTGATTATTTGATTTTTGAAGATTACAGAGATACTAATCCTGTCGCGTTAATAGAATCACCTAAAATAGGTAGAAAACTTCCTGATACGCTTTCTATTGAAGAAATTGACACTATTATTTCAGCTATAGACTTAAGCAGCCCTCAAGGTGAGCGAAATAGAGCTATCATTGAAACGCTTTATAGTTGTGGCTTACGTGTTAGCGAACTGACCAATCTTAAAGTTTCGGATCTGTTTTTTGATGAAGGTTTTATTAAGGTTACTGGAAAAGGCAATAAACAACGCTTTGTACCTATTAGTCCTTTAACCCAAAAGTATATTCTTATTTATAAAAATGAGATTCGTCCTCATATTCCTATTATTGAAGAATATAGAGATACTTTGTTTTTAAATAGGCGTGGCAAGCAACTCACAAGAGCCATGATTTTTACAATTGTAAAGCAATTGACTGAAAAAGCTGGGATTCATAAAACCATTTCGCCACATACCTTTAGACACTCTTTTGCTACTCACCTACTTGAAAATGGAGCCGATTTAAGAGCCATTCAACTCATGCTTGGTCATGAGAGTATTACCACAACCGAAATTTACACACACATAGATAAGTCGCACTTGACTAAAGTGATTAATACTTATCATCCTAGAAAATAAAAAGCATCCAGGGTTACTGAATGCTTTTATATAGATTTTAATTAATTATTTTACTTAGCAATATTTACAGCTCGCGTTTCTCTGATCACAGTAATTTTTACTTGACCTGGATAGGTCATATCTGTTTGAATTTTTTGCGATATTTCAAACGATAATTGTGCCGCTTTATCATCAGTTACTTTTTCGCTCTCAACAATAACTCGCAACTCCCTTCCTGCTTGAATAGCATAAGCCTTTTTTACTCCATTAAACCCAAAAGCGATATCTTCAAGATCTTTTAGTCGTTGTATGTAAGAATCCAATACTTGACGTCTTGCGCCTGGACGCGCTCCAGAAATAGCATCACAAACTTGTATTATTGGTGACAATAATGATGTCATTTCTATTTCATCATGGTGTGCACCTATTGCGTTACAAACTTCTTCTTTTTCGCCATACTTTTCTGCCCATTGCATACCAAGTATTGCATGAGGTGTTTCCATATCTGTTTCTGCATCTGGCACTTTACCAATATCATGCAGTAGTCCAGCACGTTTAGCAAGCTTAGGGTTCAAGCCTAATTCGGCAGCCATAACACCACAAAGTTTGGCAACTTCTCTAGAATGTTGTAGCAGATTTTGACCATACGATGAACGATATTTCATACGCCCAACCATCTTAATGAGTTCAGGATGCAGACCATGAATTCCAAGATCAATTACTGTACGTTTACCAACTTCAATGATTTCTTGGTCAATTTGCTTTTTGGTTTTCTTGACGATTTCTTCAATTCTCGCAGGATGAATTCTACCATCAGTGACTAATTTATGCAATGATAGTCTGGCAATCTCACGTCGTACAGAATCAAAACAAGATAAAATGATAGCTTCAGGTGTGTCGTCAACAATAATCTCGACGCCTGTTGCAGCTTCTATGGCTCTAATATTTCGTCCTTCACGACCAATGATTCTACCTTTAACATCGTCTGATTCTATATTGAATACAGACACACAGTTGTCAATGGCTTCTTCAGTGCCAATACGTTGAATGGTATTAATAATAATTTTCTTAGCCTCTTGCTGTGCTGTCATTTTGGCTTCTTCCATTTTATCCTGCACATAAGCCATCGCTTCATTTTTGGCTTCTCCTTTAAGGGATTCTACCAATTGTTCTTTGGCGTCTTCCGCAGATAAGCCTGAAATAACTTCTAATTGTTGTACTTGACTTTTATGAACTTTCTCAAGTTCTTCTTTTCGTTTATCTAAATACTCTAATCTGTTGTTGTAATCTTTTAATTTTTCTTCAATATCTGAATTTAACTTCTTATTTCTAGCCAACTCAGAAGATACTTGAGATTCTTTATCGCGAGTTCTCTTTTCGGCTTCAGCTATTTTTTTATCACGAGAAAGGATAACCTTTTCGTGTTCAGATTTTAACTCAATGAATTTTTCTTTTGCTTGAAGAATTTTGTCTTTTTTAATTGATTCTCCTTCATGATTGGCTTCTTTTAGAATGGACTCAGCTTCCTTTTTGGCGTTTTTCACCAATTTGGACGCATTGTTTTTTTCTAGTGTTTTTGCTATTACAAAACCAATTATTAATCCTACTATTATACCACCTACAATCATTAAAATTGTGCTCGTTTCCATTTTGTGTTAGTTAGTTTTAAAAAAAAAGCCTACACCAGCTGAGGTTTTGTATGAACTCCTTAAAAACAAGTTTAGGGCTAACAAGCTGATCAAGTATCTGCTCAAGATACTGAAGTAAATTCAGCACTAGCAGCACGCTTTTACAACTTCAACTCACCCTTTTTAAAGAATTAACGTTGAGTTCATCAAAAAAATAACTAATGTAGGCAGTAACCTTTATTATATATTAAAGAACTTAAGAGTTTAAATACTCTTTTAGAAGCTGATCTATAGCTACAAGCTTTTCTTCAACTTCTTCATTTAAATATTCATTATCAATCGTTTTCTGTTCGTTTTGTGATGCAAATTGCAATGCACACATTGCCAAAACATCTTGTTTATCTCGAACGGAATAACTTTGCTCAAATTGTTTAATCATGGCATCAATTTTCTGAGCTGCTTTTCGTAATCCTTCTTCTTGTTTCGGATCAATAGTCAAAGGATACACTCTATTGGCTATTGAAAGCTTTATTTTAAGCTGTTCTGACATTTAATTTTTGCCTTTACTCAGATAATTGAGAAATACAATGATCTATTTCCCTGATTAATGTGTTTATTTTAAGCTTTGTTTCTCTTTTACTTTCGTCACTGCCTAATATTGAATTAGCAAATTTGAGTGATTCATATTTTTCTTCCCAAGAGCTAATTATCGCTTCTTGCTGAATCATCTTTTGTTGAGTTGCCTCTAAGTCTCCTTGAAGTTTAGCATTATTTTGCTTCAAAACCTCAAGCTTGTGCAAAACCTTGCTTATTCTATTCTCTAAGGAATCTACAACAGACTCAATGTTACCCATTTATATAATTCAATACTAATTACACAAAGTTAACACACCTATTGTTAATTAGCAATTGTTTTTACTTAAAATTATGAAATAATTAATTATCAGTCAATTACAATATTTTTGTTAGCTATTTGTTTTATACTTTGCCAGTTTATCACAATTTAATATTTTAGCAGAGACATCTTAACTATATGCAACATACCCTCAAAATCTTTATTCTTTTTTGTATTCAATTTTCAATAGCTCAGAATCCGTATCCTCAAGATTACTTTAGGAATCCGCTGGATGTAACCTTGATTTTATCTGGAACATTTGCCGAATTACGTTCTAATCATTTTCATTCTGGTTTGGACATAAAAACACAACAACGTGAAGGTCTCAATGTCTATGCTGCTGCCGAAGGTTACGTTAGCCGAATTAAAATTTCGCATTATGGCTATGGCAAAGCGCTTTACATTACGCATCCTAATGGTTACACAACGGTTTATGCACATTTAAGAAAGTTTGCTCCCAAGATTGAATACTATATCAAAAAACTACAATACGAAAAAGAATCTTTTGAAGTAGAAGTTTTTCCAGATATGGACACCTTGCCTATTGCAACTGATGAGATTGTTGCTTATTCTGGAAATACTGGAGGTTCAGGAGGACCTCATTTGCATTTTGAAATTAGAGATAAAGAAGAACGGCCTATAAACCCAATGCTTTTTGGGCTAGATATTAAAGATTCACAAGTACCTCAAATTTTATCTGTGTTCGCTTATCCTATAAGTGAAAATGCACATATTAACGAAAGTACAGAACGAACTAAACTGAGATTAAAACAAGAACAGAACGGAAGCTATACTGTTGAAAACATAAAAGCCTATGGAAAAATCGGTTTTGGTATTGAAACGTATGACAGACAGGATTTAGCAGCTAACAAAAATGGCGTTAGCAATATCCAAACTTTTTACAATGGCAACAAAAATTTTGAAATAGACTTTAAACGATTTTCATTTAGTGAAACTCAGCATCTAAACAGACTTATTGATTATGAGTACTATGAAAATGAAAACACCAGAATTCAAAAATTGTTTGTGCAACAAAACAATCCGCTAAGTCTCTATAAAGATATAGATAGCAATGGCTATATACAAATTGAAGATAGCACAGCCTCTGTTTATAAAGTGCGTGTAAAGGATTTTAAAGACAACGATGCTTGGGTAACCGTAAACATAGATGGCGAAAAATTTGATTCGCTTAAACCAAAATACATCAAAGCTACAGACTACTTTGTATATGCAGATCAGTCAACCACTTTAGAAAAAGAAAATGTTTCGGTTTACATACCAAGCAACACATTTTATGACGATTTTTTTATTGATTTCGATGTAGAGAATGACACCTTAACTATTCACGAACCTACTATTCCGCTGCAAAAAAACATGGTCATTAACTTTGATATAAGTGATTATAAAGAGGAAGACAAAAACAAACTCTATATTGGTCGTTTATCAAAATATGGCAATAGGATTTATTACGTTTCAGCATTAAAAAAAGAAAACACACTAACTGCATTTACCAAAACACTTGGTACATATACAATTGGAATTGATAATGATGAGCCAACCATTAGACCTGTTAATTTTCAAGAAGGCAAATGGCTGAGCAAGTATAGGTACTTAACCCTTAAAATTGACGATAAAACATCTGGAATAAACAGTTACAGAGCTACCATAAATGGTAAATGGATTTTAATGGAGTATGACTATAAGAAAAATACATTGGTTTATGATTTTAACGACGATGTGATAAAAAATGAAACCAAGTATAATTTAAAGGTAATTGTTACCGATAATGTTGGAAATAGTTCTACATTTGAAACTATCTTTTACAGAAAATAAATACAACTCTTTTGAAGATACATTTTTCCTTACTAAAACTCGCTTTTTTACTATTGCCTCTTTTTGGGTTATCTCAAACTGCTACGCTTAAAGGAATCATTCTTGACAGTGCCAATTTACCAATAGCAAATATTAACATCAAAGCAGGAACAGATGGTACAACCACTAATGAAAACGGTTTTTATCTGATAAAAATTCCAGCGAACGAAGATGTCCTCATAGAATTCACACACCTCAACTACAAAAAAGTTTCAGCAACCTTCAATTTAAAAAATGGAGAAACCTTTGAGTTTAATCCTGTGATGAACTTGGAAATTGAACAAATTGCTGTTGTTATAGTAAAAGGCAATCAGCGAAAACAAGTAGAAGGCATCACAACCATTGAACCTGAACTCATCAGAACTATTAAAGGTGCACAACCAGGCGTTGAAAACTTACTCAAAACGCTTCCTGGAGTAAACATCTCCAATGAATTGAGTACACAATACTCCGTTAGAGGTGGAAATTTTGATGAAAACTTAGTCTATGTCAACGAAATTGAAGTGTACAGACCATTCCTTATTCGTTCTGGACAACAGGAAGGTTTGAGCTTTGTAAATACTGATATGGTTCAGAATGTGGAGTTTTCAGCTGGAGGATTTCAAGCCCAATATGGAGATAAACTCTCTTCGGTTTTAGACATTACTTATAGAAATCCTGTGAGTTTTGGTGTGCGAGCAGATATGAGTCTTTTAGGTGGAAGCATTACTACTGAAGCTGTTTCTAAAGATTCAAAGTTCTCTGGAATTATAGGCTTACGCTACAGAGATAATAGTTTGCTGGTTAAAGCAAAAGAAACTGAAACCAATTACGACCCAAAGTTTGCTGACGCTCAAACCTATTTGAATTATAAATTTTCAGATAAGTTTCATTTGAGTTTCTTAGGAAATGCCTCCATCAACAAATACAATTACGAACCTCAAACACGACAAACCAACTTTGGTACCCTTGAAAATCCGTTAGCTTTATTGGTGTTTTATGAAGGTCAAGAAAAAGATCAATATCAAACCTATTTCGGAGCATTTAAAGGTACTTATTTTGCAACAGATGATCTTACATTAAAACTCATCACTTCTGCTTATCACACTACTGAAGAAGAATATTTTGATATACTAGCACAGTACAGATTAGGTGAAGTGAACAGTAATATTGGTGATGAAGATTTGGTTGAAGTTGAATTTTCTGAAGGCATTGGTGGTCAACTCAATCATGCTAGAAATGATTTAGATGCACTCATTGTAAATGTAGAACACAAAGGTGATTACAGGCTGGAAGGTGATAGTAATGTAAAATGGTCTGTTAAGTACACTCACGAAGATATTATGGATCGTATTGTGGAATGGGAAGTTATTGATTCTGCAGGATTTTCTATCAATCCTCCACACATCGATTCGTTTAACGAGCAACCTTACGAAGCTTACCAAGGTCCTTTAGTACCTTTTCAAAATATTAGAGCAACCAACCATACTAAAATTGACAGAATCCAAGCCTATGCACAATGGAGCAAACGTACAGAGCTAGGTAATAATGATATGTTTTTTAATGCTGGAGTTCGTGTTCATAATTGGACTGTGAGTGGTGATGGTATTGAGAGCTCTACGCAAACGGTTTTTAGTCCTCGTGCTCAATTTGCTATAAAACCAGATTGGGAAAAGGATATGTTATTCAGATTAAGTGGTGGACTCTACTATCAACCTCCATTCTACAGAGAACTACGTGGAAGCGATGGAAGCATCAATAGCAAAGTTAAAGCACAGCAATCTGTTCATATTGTACTAGCCAATGAATATAGCCTAAACATTTGGGAAAGGCCTTTTAAATTGGTTTCTGAAGCTTATTACAAGAGCATGTCAGACATCAATCCGTACACTGTAGAGAATGTTCGTATTCGTTATCAAGCCAATAACAGTGCAAAAGCCTATGCTTACGGAATAGATTTTAGGCTCAATGGTGAGTTTGTTCCAGGAACCGAATCTTGGTTTAGTTTTGGTTATCTAAAAACAGAAGAAAACATTAATGATAGAGGCTATATTTCTAGACCAACAGATCAACGTTTAAAGTTTGGGATCTTATTTCAGGATTATGTACCCAACATTCCTGATTTAAAAATGTACTTGAATTTAGTTTATAATACTGGAGTTCCAGGTGGTTCACCAAGTTATGCTGATCCTTACAATTATCAGAATAGGTTGCCTGATTATAAAAGAGCTGATTTAGGAATCTCTTACGTTTTAGTGGACTCAAAAAAGCCAGCACAAAGTGGTTGGAAAAGCAAGTTTAAAGAATTGAGCTTAGGCATTGAAATCTTCAATATGTTTGATGTGCAAAACTCAATCACTAATACATGGGTTAGAGACGTATACAGTAAGCGTCAATATTCCATACCGAATTATTTAACTCCTAGAGTATTTAATGTAAGGGTTGGCATGCGATTTTAGTGAGCTACTAAATCTTTCAAAGTCTTAACTACATAATCAACCTCATCTTTGGTATTGTAAATACTAAACGAAAACCGAATTGATGGTTTCAGTAAATCGGCTTCAGTTAAAATTTCTGTGAGTACATGCGAGTTTTGTGAACTTCCGCTTTGGCACGCACTTCCTTTAGAACAAGCAATGCCTTTTAAATCCAACTGAAATAAAAACATAGCACCTTTTTCTGGAGCAACTGGAAAACATACATTAACAGACGTATAAGTGCTTCTTTCTAAATCAGCAGAGTTTCCATTAAAGGAAACCTCAGGGATTTCAGTTTTCAATTGCTCTATAAAGTACGATTTAATGCCTTTAACGTAGTTGCTTTCAGCATCAAGGTTTTTATACGATAGTTTTAAGGCTTCAGCCAAGCCAGCAATATTGTGAACACTCTCAGTTCCTGCTCTGTAACCTCGCTCCTGTTCACCTCCAAAAATCAAAGGTTGCAAGCCAGAGTTTTTTCTAATAAAACAAAAACCAACACCTTTTGGTCCATGAAACTTATGAGCACTCGCTGCGAGAAAATCAATAGGAATTTCACTTAAGTCAATTGGATAATGACCTACAGACTGGACAGTATCACTGTGAAATAAAGCATTGTTTGATTTACACATATGAGCCACACCAGCAACATCCAGTTTGTTACCTATTTCGTTATTCACATGCATTAAACTCACTAATTTTTTATTAGGTGAGTTTACTAGTAAACTCTCTAAGTGAAAAGGATTAATTGTACCATCTGGCTCTAATTTCAAATAATTAATAATGATGCCATATTCATAAGCCAATTGTTCAACAGTATGCAAAACAGCATGATGTTCAATTTTTGAGGTTATAATTTCCTCAACACCTAAATCTCTAACTGCACTTCTAAGCACTAAATTATCGGCTTCTGTGCCTCCAGAAGTAAAGATAATTTCTGAAGGACTTACCTTAAAATACGAAGCAATGTCTTTTCTGCATTTTTCAATTAATGATTTAGACGAACGCCCAAAACTATGTGAAGATGAAGCATTTCCGTAATTATTTTTCATCACATTAGTCATCACTTCAATCACTTCAGGACGAATAGGTGTTGTAGCTGCATTATCAAAATAAATAGGAGTCTTCATTTGTAAATTGAAAGTGTAAAAATACTTGAAATAAAATTATTATCATTATCCTACGTTATAATTTACAATTCCGTTATTTTTGTTCAAAATTTCACCTATGCGAAAGTTGTCTGTTTTATTTATCTGTTGTTTATTTTTCTTCAACTCATGTGATGATGGAGATGTAATCACTGTTGAATTAGAATTTGATAAAGTATTGGCAGTTTGTGGTGACACAAACTCTGATAACTATGTGGTTTACGATATTAAAACAGATCCTAATGAATCCTTATCATTATTGTTTCCAAGCAATGCTACAACTGATAAGATTTTTAGTCCTAGCGTAACACCATATAATTATGAATTAACTATAAATAATTCTACAGTAAGATTTAATTACAGAACTTATGATGGCGATCCTTCAGGATTGATTTGTGAGGAAATTCCAGATGCAGATGTCTCCATTATTGAAGATTATGAAGCCTCTTCAGGTGGAACCTTTTATACAGAAACCACTTATATTGATGATGATGAAGATGGCATCCCTTCCGAACTTGAAGACATTAATGGGAATGGAGATTTAGAAGATGATGATACAGATGGTGATGGTATACCAAACTACAAGGATAATGATGACGATAATGACAATGTACTAACTATAGATGAAAATCCAGACCTAAATGATGATGGCCTAATAGATGATGCTCAAGATACTGATGGTGACACCATTCCAGATTATTTAGACACTGACGATGACAATGATGGCACCATCACAAGATATGAAGATGAAAATCTGAACAAAAACCCAAAAGATGACTTTGCCGATGGCTCAACAATAAGACGTTACCTAGATGCTGCTGCCAATGATATTTTTGTGCAGGATGAACTAAAAACCAGTACATTTAAAAGGCATATAACCGTTACCTTTACTATTGAAAATGTAGATCTAGACATATTGAATACAGATTTTATTGATTTGGGAACTTACACGACCACACTGACCATAGAAAACTAATTTAAGCATTCTGAAAAATATATACTTCTGTGGCTCCTAAGCCGTATTTTTGGTAATTAGCATCGTAGTATTTCAGGTTATCGTATTGTTTAAAAAGATATTCCAACTCCAATTTTAAAACACCTTCACCAACACCATGAATAAATACAACACGTTGTATGTTTTTACTCATGGCAAATGCTAACTGACGCTTTACAGTATCTAACTGATAGGTTAAAATATCATGCTTTTGCATGCCTTTTGTAGTTGGCAGTAAATTGTGTATATGAAGATCGACTTCCATTGCTGGCTGAGTTCTCTCTTTACGTTTTACGCCTACTGATTTCTTTTTTTTAGGGTTTTTGTCAGTGTGAATCTTTTGCAGTGTATCGTCAGTAATAATAGAAGTCCTCAGTAATTTAGAATTTTGTGTTTTTACCAACTGAGAAGCCTCAAACTGCAATTCGAAATCATCTTTAGTTTGAATAGTAACCAAGTTATCTTTAATGAAGATGACTTCACCAGACAGATCTTCATCCAAAACCTCAACGTAATCACCTACTTTTAATGACATTACTATTCTTTTTCTTCTTTAATAAAAGTATCATCCTCTCTTTTACTAGAGATTCCGCGAGACAATCTATACAAACCTGTCATTAGCATCACAATACCACCAATGAGTATGTAAACATTTTGATTCTCTTCAGCTTGTGCATATAATGCAATTAAGCCACCTGTTAGAATGAGAATTATATTTATAAAGCGACTGATATTCATTATTCTTATTTTTAGGGAACGCATAATTACAGTTCGAGACAAAAATAGAGAATTAAATCATATACATTTTTTAACTTTGATAAACTTTTCAAATAACCAATGCTCTCTCCTGAAGACTATATGTTGCCGTGTTTAACCAAAAAATTCTTTGGCATAGAATGCTTTGGTTGTGGTTTTCAGCGTTCACTAGGCTTTATTTTTCAAGGAGAGTTTGTTGCAGCATTTTATATGTATCCAGCTATTTACACCCTTTTTATGTTTGCAGGATTCTTAATAGCAAACATCTTCTTTAATATTAAATATGCTGAGAAAATTAAATTTATTTTAGTAGTTTTAAACGTTGTAATTATAGTTACAAGTTATATTATAAAAATCAATCAATAACATTACTATTTTGGAAAAACAAAAACTAAACACCACGCTCATTTATGTCCTTTCAATACTTGGCTTTTTATGCTGTTGTGTATTTGGACTCGGAATTATACCTTCAGGGATTGCCTTTTTTATCTCTAATAAACAATTAAAAGAAGCTTACGCAGACCATGAAAATTACGAAAACATCGAAGCTATGAAAACAGCTAAAATTGTTGCATTGGTAGTTTTCATTATCAACTTGCTTATGGTTTTAAGGGTTGTTTATGTATTCTCAACCGTGGGTTATGATGGTATTATGGAGCAATACAATGCAGCTATGGAAGAATGGCAGCGAAACCAATAAAAACAAGTCCTTTTTATATAAATATTCTATCAAAGTAAGTATTTTTAATTGGATGCTATTAATTGTCCAAATTAATGCTCGCTTGAGGTGCTGATAAAAACTTTAAATTACTATTGCAGAAGCCTGTAGTGGGTTTTATTTGGTTTTATTTTGTATTTTTAAGTTGCTAACAATAACAATTTAAAAATGGAAACTAATCAAAACCAAAACAGTGGGCAAAATAGTTCTGGGCAAACTATTATAGTCAATCAAGTAGAAAAGAAATCTAATGGACTTGGCACAGCAGGTTTCGTGCTTTCTCTAATCGCATTATTTATCGGATGGGTTCCTTTTCTTGGCTGGTTGATATGGATTTTAGGTCTTGTCTTCTCATTCATTGGAATCTTCAGGACTCCAAGAGGATTAGCTATTGCAGGTTTGGTTATTTCATTTATAGGAATTATCCTATTAGTAATCGTTTTTGCGGGAATTGGTGCTGCTGCTCTTTCATCTTAATGGATTCAAGGTTAAATCAATTAAACAAAAAGTAAAAAACCCAACTGTTCTTTTGTTGTTATTTCTTTATAACACAAAAGCGACCTATTGGCCGCTTTTATGTTATTAATTATTGTCTTAATTATCTTAAAACGCTGATGCTCCTACAATTCCAATTAAAAACAACAACACATATAAGCTTATGATAATGATTGCTAAGATACCTACAAACTTATAGTGAGACTTTAAATTTGCAAAAGCAGACTCAAAATCATCATTATTTTTAGAATGCAAAGCGCTCTTCATTTTTCTTGAGAATTTATATAGATATAATATTGGAAAGAAATATATTAATGCAATAACAACATAAAAAAATCCAACTCCTGCTGTATAACCTAAATCATACGCATTCACATCTCTCATCATTGACATTATAGTGCCAAACAATAGCCCAACAACAACCATTAGACCAATACCTACAAAACCAACTATTGACAAAAAGAAAGACCATTTTGAAATTTCCTCTAAAAAGGTTTTAATATTTGATGAAATGTTTAACTCAAATTCATCAAATGTGGAGATGTTATCTTTTTCCATTAAATATTTTAATTTTCAAATTCCTTTAAGGTCTTAACAATTATAGACACGCAATCTAACAATTGCTCTTCTGTCATCACTAAAGGTGGTGCAAAACGAATGATATTACCATGTGTTGGTTTTGCCAATAAGCCATTATCTCTAAGCCTTAAGCAAATGTTCCAAGCTGTATCACTTTCTTCATCATCGTTAATAACAATAGCATTGAGTAAGCCTTTACCTCTAACTAAACTCACCAAATCTGTTGTTGCTATATACTTGTCTAGTTCACTTCTAAATAATTGACCTAGCCTTTCAGCGTTTTCAGCCAATCCTTCTTCTTTTACCACTTCAAGAGCAGCAATAGCTACTGCAGCAGCTACTGGATTACCTCCAAACGTACTTCCATGGTTTCCTGGCTTAATTACATTCATCACAGAATCATTTGCCAATACAGCAGACACTGGATAAGCGCCTCCAGATAAGGCTTTACCAAGAATTAAAACATCTGGTTTTACATTTTCATGGTCAACTGCTAATAATTTTCCTGTTCGTGCGATTCCTGTTTGTACTTCATCAGCAATAAACAATACATTGTACTTTTCACACAATGCTTTTGCTTTCGCTAAATAACCTTCACTTGGCACATACACACCAGCTTCTCCTTGAATAGGTTCAGCCATAAAACCAGCAACATTAGGATTGCTCTTTAAAGCATCTTCCAAAGCGTCTAAATCGTCATAATCAATCTTGATAAACCCTTTTGTAAAAGGACCAAAGTTTTTACGAGCTACAGGATCGTTTGAAAATGAAATAATCGTTGTTGTTCTGCCGTGGAAATTGTTTTTACAAACAATAATGTCAGCTTCATTTTCATCAATACCTTTAACTTCGTAAGCCCATTTTCTACAGATTTTTAAAGCCGTTTCAACAGCTTCAGCTCCTGTATTCATTGGTAATAACTTATCGAAACCAAAATATTCGGTTGCGAATTTCTCGTACTTCCCTAGCATATCATTGTAAAATGCTCTGGAAGTTAAGGTTAATGTCTGTGCTTGATTTACCATTGCACCAACAATTTTTGGGTGACAATGTCCTTGATTTACCGCTGAGTACGCTGAAAGGAAATCGTAATATTGTTTTCCTTCAACATCCCAAACATACACACCTTCTCCTCTACTCAGTACGACTGGAAGTGGATGATAGTTGTGAGCTCCATACTTGTTTTCTAAATCCATCGCTTCTTGCGATGTTAATTGGTCTAAAACAGCCATTTTTAAAAATTTTAAATTGATAAAATAACCATTCCTTCTGTACCTTTATTCTTTCAGAGAGACTGAAAAAGCAGCGTGGGAGAGAAATCATCCCTAGAGCTTGCAAATTAATAAATAATAATTGTGAATTAAAATCTAATTCATGACATTTTTCCAGATAATGAAGACAC
>JAUIGO010000084.1 GCA_030429955.1 Bacteroidia bacterium | reverse complement strand
CTGCGCTCAGTGAGACAATGTGGAATGACAAAGATAAGATTTAACTTTTTGCTTTTTTACGTTTACGCCATTTGCTAAAGCCAATCCAACCAAATAACACGACTAAAAACGGTATTAAGTAAGAAACACGTTCGCCACTTCCATGTACAGTTGTGAATATTCTATCTGTTCTAAATCTCCAGTTTTTTATTCCAGCGTTAAAATTGTCAATGCTCATCCAAATAAACACAGGTTTTCCAACCACGTGATCAAAAGGCACAAAACCCCAAGCACGAGCATCTAAGGAGTTATTTCTGTTGTCTCCCATCATCCAATAATAATCTTGTTTGAAGGTGTAATTGGTTGCCAATTCACCATTAATGTAAATATTATCGCCTTCAACCCTTACATCGTTTCGCTCATACTCAGATATGACACGCTTATAAAGTGGTAATACTTTGGAGTTTAATTCAATTGTTTTACCTGCTTCAGGAATGTATAAAGGACCAAAAAAGTCATTGTTCCAATTGTAATTAGGATTGTGAGGGAAAATATTTGGGTCACGTTCGCCTTCAGTTGAAGCATATCTCACAATGTTTTCAACACTTGGATGGTTTTTAAACATCGCTATTGCTTTATTTGTAGCAGCCGGAATAATGATTCTATTGTCTGGAGTTGGATATATACCATCAGTGATATCGTATCTGTTGTACAACTGTTCAACTATAGTTCTATCAAATCCTTTGCCTTCTTTTAAAATAACTTCATAACTGAATTGCAGTTCGGCACGATCAGGTAATTCATTTTTCTTTCCGTTGATGTACACATAGCCATTACGAATTTCTAAAGAATCACCTGCAACACCAACACAACGCTTTACCAAGTTGGTTTTTTTGTCAATAGGTTTGTAGTAGTTTCTATTAGGACGAAAGTTGTTCATGTCCAACAAGGTATCTGCTGGTTGGTTAAAGACGACAATTTCATTTCTGTCAATAGTTTCAAAACCAGGCAATCTCATGTAAGGCAACTGCAGTTTGTTTAACCAAGAGGTTTTTCGTTGTGTATAATCATCGTTAAATAAATACGATTTTTTCTTCAACTTTGGGAGTGTATCATGTACCATTGGAGCGGCAACAACTGTCATTGGAACTCTTGCTCCATAATTGTATTTGCTTACCAATAAGAAATCTCCAACTAACAATGATTTTTCTAAAGATGATGATGGAATTACATAAGGTTGCATAAAATAGGTATGTACTAAAGTAGCTGCAACCACAGCAAATAAAATGGAGTTTACCCATTCACCAGAAGACGATTTTGGGTTACCACTTCTATCTTTAACATGCTCAACATCGACCATATAGTTGAGATAGTAGTTGTAAAATCCAAAGGTGACTACTGCAAGAATAGTATCTGTATAAGTATTTTTACCAAAGCTTCTCGCTGTTTCAACCCAAATTACAGGAAACATAATGAGGTTTATAATTGGAAGAAATAATAAAATAGTCCACCATGGTGAACGATTGATAATTTTCATCAAAACTATGGCATTGTAAACAGGAACAAATGCTTCCCAAGCTTTTCGTCCTGCTTTTATATAGAGTTTCCAAGTACCAAGTCCGTGAATTACTTGAATTATTATAAAAACGATAAACCATTCTGTCCAAGTCATAACCTTACTATTTTTGTTAGTTTGTTATTCTAAATTCTAAATTGTTACACAAATAAAAGGCATTAACCTATATTTAACACGTCTTTCATTGTAAAAATTCCTGTTTTACCAACAATCCATTCGGCTGCAATAACAGCTCCTAAGGCAAAACCTTCTCTGTTTTTTGCTGTATGTTTAATTTCAATGGTATCAACTTTTGAGTCATAAGATACAACATGAGTTCCAGGTACATCTTCAATACGCTTTGCTACAATTGAAATGGTATCAGCATTATTTTTATCTAAACTCCATTGTTTGTAATTGGAATTTTCAATGATACCTTCTGCCAAAGTGATTGCTGTTCCGCTTGGTGCATCTAATTTTTGAGTATGATGAATCTCTTCTATGTTCACCTTGTATTTATCAAGGTCAGACATCATTTTTGCCAACTGTTTATTGAGTTCAAAAAAAATGTTAACACCAATACTAAAATTTGAAGCGTAAATAAAAGCACCATCACGTTCTTTACACAGTCTAGTAATATCATCATAATCTTTAAGCCAACCTGTTGTGCCGGAAATGACAGGAACATTGTTTTTTAACGCTTTAGAAAGATTACCAACTGCAGCGCTCGGAACGCTAAAATCAATAGCGACGTCTGCTTTTGTAATATCATAGTCTGTGATGTGTTTATCAATTTTTAAGACAATGTCATGACCACGAGATTGTGCTATTTGTTCAATAGTTTTTCCCATTTTCCCATAACCAAGTAGTGCTATTTTCACGTCTAAAATTTAAATCCTAAAGTTAAACCTAGATTAGTTGTTGCATCAAGCTCATTAAAATCAAAATGTGGCTTCAATGCCAAATTATCATCAATGTTGTATTGTAGTAAATGTGCATCAACATTGGCATCAATAATATTTAAGGCATAAAGACCAATGGTGACTAATAATGAAATTTCTTTATTACGTCTTAACGTTCTTTGCGCACGAATCAATGCGTCATTTGAAATCTGTGGAGAAGATAAGGGATCGCCATTGCTGTCCGTTCCCCAAAACTCATCAGTTGCAAAACCAGCCAACCTACTTTTGTAAGCATTACGATAACGTTTGTATTCGTTGTTGTTATCGACATAAAAATAAATTCCAGTTCCTAAAGCAGCATATACAATTGGAATTTTCCAATATTTTTTATTGTAAGCTTGTCCAAGTCCTGGTAAAATAGCTGAATAAAAGGCAGCTTTTGAAGGCGATAATGGATCTATTTTTTCTCTTGAAATTGTATCTTGAACAACAATGTTTTTATCGTCAATGATACCTTCATCTTCCTTTGTTTCTTCTTGTGCAAAAGAAAAAGTAGATATAAGTCCAACAAAAAATAATAGAAAACAGAGTTTATTTTGCACGTTGCACCAATTTTTTAATACGATTAAAATCTTCTTCCGAATGGAATGGAATAGTGATTTTTCCTTTACCATTCTTAGAGACTTTAACGTCTATTTTATGACCAAAGTATTCTGAAAAATCTTTAATGCCTTTTTTAACAAATTTTGGCAATTCTTCTTTTGCAGGCTTTACAGTTTCAGTTGTTCCTTTAAAGTTTCTAACAAGGTTTTCTGTTTCACGAACAGATAATTTGTTGGTTATGATGTTTTCGTAAATATCTAACTGTTCAGTTTGGTCTTCAATATTGATGATGGCACGACCATGACCCATTGAGATAAATCCATCACGAATTCCTGTTTGAATGATAGGATCTAACTTTAATAAACGCAAGTAGTTAGCAATGGTTGAACGTTTTTTACCAACACGTTCGCTCATTTGCTCTTGCGTTAGGTTGATTTCGTCAATCAAGCGTTGGTAGGATAAAGCAATTTCAATAGGATCTAAATCCTGACGTTGAATATTTTCAACCAAAGCCATTTCCAACGATTCTTGGTCGTTGGCAATACGAATGTATGAAGGGATGGTTTCAAGACCGATTAATTTTGAAGCTCTAAAACGACGCTCACCTGAAACCAATTGGTATTTGTTAAAATCAAGTTTTCTAACGGTTATGGGTTGAATGACACCAAGTTCTTTGATAGAAGATGCTAATTCACGCAATGTTTCTTCATTAAAAGTAGTCCTTGGCTGAAATGGATTCACTTCAATAGAGTTGATATCTAACTCAACAATATTGCCAATAACTTTATCTGCATTTTTATCTTTAACCGATTTAATATCGTTTGATGGATCGTTTAAAAGAGCCGATAACCCTCTACCTAGTGCTTGTTTTCTAGTTGCCTTCGCCATTAGTCGCCATTTTTTGTTATAATTTCTTTTGCCAAACTTAAGTAATTTGTAGCTCCTTTGCTGCTTACATCATAATTAATAATGCTCTCTCCATAACTTGGTGCTTCACCTAATTTTACATTGCGTTGAATGATGGTTGTAAACACCATATCGTTGAAATGTTTCTGAACTTCTTCAACCACCTGATTAGATAAACGTAAACGCGAATCATACATCGTTAATAATAGACCCTCAATATCCAATTCTGGATTGTGAATTTTTTGAACACTTTTAATCGTGTTCAATAACTTACCAAGGCCTTCAAGGGCAAAGTACTCACATTGAATAGGAATAATTACAGCATCTGCAGCTGTTAAAGCGTTTAATGTTAACAATCCTAAAGAAGGAGCACAGTCTATGATGATGTAATCATAAGCAGGTTTTAAGTGCGTGATTGCTTTTTTAAGCATGGATTCACGCTCATCTTTATCAACCAATTCAATTTCAATAGCCACCAAATCAATATGCGCAGGAATGATATCAACATTAGGAGCAGAGGTTGATATGATACATTCTTCTGCAGAACTTGTATGTTCTAACAGCTGATATGTGCCTACTTCAACTTGTTCTACGTCAATACCTAAACCTGAAGTTGCATTAGCTTGAGGATCAGCATCAATAAGAAGCACTTTTTTTTCAAGGACACCTAAAGACGCTGCTAAATTTACTGAAGTTGTTGTCTTACCGACGCCACCTTTTTGGTTAGCAATTGCTATGATTTTACCCATTAATCGATTTGGTTTAAGGAAACTCAAAAATACAATTTATTATGGGTTTATAAAATGGAAGTTGTTAACAAACCGTGAACAGTTTACAGCCTAAAAAAATCAATAATTATTTATCTTTTTTTGCTCTAATCATAGCTTCGAGTTGGTCCCACATCTCTTGAGGAATATCTTCTAAAATATTAAATTCACCAGCGCCTTTTAACCATTCGCCACCATCAATAGTAATGACTTCACCATTAATGTATGATGAAAAATCTGAAACCAAATAGGCTGCTAAATTGGCTAATTCCTGATGCTCACCAACTCTGTTTAGTGGTACTTTTTTAGCCATGTCAAACTTATCCTTCAGGTTTCCAGGAAGTAATCTGTCCCAAGCACCTTTGGTTGGAAAAGGTCCAGGAGCAATGGCGTTAAATTGCATACCATATTTAGCCCATTCTACAGCCAAACTTCTGGTCATGGCTAAAACACCTGCTTTGGCAGCTGCACTTGGTACAACGTAGCCAGAACCTGTCCACGCATAAGTTGTCACTATGTTTAAGACTTTAGATCGTTTCTGTTTAGTGTCAATCCAATGTTTACCAAAAGCTAATGTGCAGTTTTTGGTACCTTTTAGAACAATGTCGATAATGGTATCAAACGCATTGGCAGATAGACGTTCAGTTGGACTGATAAAATTTCCAGCAGCATTGTTTAAAAGCACATCAACTTGACCAAAATTATCAAGTACTGTTTTTAGCATGGCTTCGACCTCGTCATAATGTCTTACATCACATTGTACTGCAAGACACTTACCACCAGTTTCTTGTTCTAACTCTTTAGCTGTGTTTTCAAGTTTCTCAAGGTCTCTTGATGAAATGGCAACATTTGCACCAAGCTCCAAGAAATAACGTGTCATGGCTTTACCAAGACCAGAGCCTCCTCCAGTAACGACTATGGTTTTTCCTTTTAGGGCATTATCGCGAAGCATTTTTGCTGTGTGGTTCATTTTGTATTTGAATTCAGATTATACAACCAAGATAGTAAAAGTGTGACGAACTTACGATAGAAAATTCAGAGGCAATGAACTTTAGGTATTGTTATAAGTATTTTTTTTAATCCTACTGAAGATTTAAAAAGCCAAAACATTTCCCCATTTTAAGAGAAACATGGTTATAACTGTAAATCCAACGCTATATAAAATAGCTCCTTGCCAATATGCCAATCGCGTTGGCCAATGTTTCCACATTTTTGTGCCATATTCTTTTTTAGCACCACCACTAGTCAGTTTCCAAAATAGAAAGACGAATATTAAGAAAATCAAAATTGCTATTAATAATATCCATATTTTTTCCATGTGTTAACTCTTTAGTTTTTCAATCAAATTTGATTATTATAAAAGTTAGTATAACAATTAGAAGTGTGATAACAATTCCGCTAATTATTCTATTCTTTTTTTGATGAGTCCTAGCTTTCAGTTGTATTTCGGCTTTAATTTTAATTAGTTCATTTTCAGAAACAGTTTTAAAAATTGGTTTTTCAGAATTTTTTGAAGAATAAATACCTTCTCGATTATTCTCTTTGAATTTGGCACGATTAGATGGACGTTGAGCACGATTTTGATTTATTCGATTATTCATGTCCTGAACGTGTCCAGCTCCAAAACTCATTTTAATTTTTGTTTTAAGTTAAAATGTCCTCAAATTTACTATAACATAATTTAGTAAGATTAGTTACGTTGCTTAAGTAACTAATTTAGCAAATAAAACCCGAATAGAAAATCCGCGAGTATATTTGTAAATACTTGATTACTAGAATAAATTATATATGGTTTTGCCAAACGTATTTTTTGTGCAATATTATCAATTCTCTTGATTAATATACATTAACCCTTCGTACAAAGCTATTAATGGTACAGAGCGATGGTTTTCTTTTTCAAAATATTGTATTTTGACATTTAGTGGTTCTTCCGATTTCTTTGTTATTAATGAATAGAGATTGTCGTGTCTTAGTTTATTCCTTTCGTAATTAGCCTCTCCTTGATTGGCAGTAGCTATAAAGAGTTTTTTATTGAATGATATTGATGGCATAGAATCAACTTTGTTTTTCATCATCTCCTCGCTCCACCAAACACTTGGGTCTATAGAAATATAAGTATTGAATATGCTATTTTTATCCATATAAGCATTTAATGTAAGTAGGCCTCCTAAAGAATGTCCAATGAGCGTTCTAAAGGGTTCTGTTTTATAATTTTTATCAATATAAGGGATTAGTTCTTTCTCTATAAAATTCAAAAAATTTCTTCCACCTCCCATAGTATTTGGTCGTTTGGTCTTAATTTTTGTGACTGTAAAATCTCGTTCACGGTCAACATTCTCTATGGCTATAATAATACTTTCTGGCATTAAATTGTTTCGGTTCC
>JAUIGO010000022.1 GCA_030429955.1 Bacteroidia bacterium | reverse complement strand
GCTCCTGCAAAAAATGATACTACATTCATATATTATTGTGTTTGAAGTGATTTATTAAGTGTTCTTCTATATTCTGCTTTTTCTTCGGCAACTTGCAAAAGTTGTTTTGTACAATTTGTTTCGTAAATATGTTTTCCAATTTGGTCAGTCACATATTCATTTCGCAATTCCGTAAGATTGAGTTTGAAGATTTTAGCAAGTTTTGGTAAACGTTTTTCATCGAAGTCTCGTTTTCCGTTCTCTATTTTACTCAAGTTTGCAGAGTCCAGATTCAGTTTGGCCGCTAGTTGAGTTAAAGTCAATTCGTTTTCGTTTCGTAAAAGTCGGATGTATTCTCCAAATGTGGTTTTCATAAGACTTGTCATTTTTTGACAAAATTATATATTTTTATTGGAATATTCAATTCGAGCGATAGGAAATTTTAGCTGTTTTTTTAAGCATAAAATCAATACGTAGTTCTACGTATCGTTAATGGTTGACCATCATGGTAATATCGTTTCCATCTAGCGTATTATAACGCTTCATCAAATCGGCTGTCATACAAGAATGAATGGGCAATACATAAATAAGGTTGCCAATGCTATAGTTACTAATTTCAGTTGGTGGTACAACCACCACACCATGTTCTTGCGACAAAGCCTTAACATACATGTTTGGTATAGGGTCGTTCCAACCATTTGCATCGTAGTGAACAATTATTCCAAAAATGGTTTTTCCTTGGTCTTCAATTCTATCTTTAGAAAAATGAATGCCTCCACCATAAATCACTAATTCATTTCTATCTTTATGTATCGATACAATTGGGCAAGCCATAGCAACTGCAATATCGTTATAGGTACAATCTCCAATTTGTACTTGCATCACATCATAAAACACAAAATTACCAGGTCGCAACTCATCAAGGCCTTCAAAATTATCAGCGACACTGCAACTTGGTGTGTCACCATAAGAAGCAATAAGTTCAGGATATTGTGCTTTGTATTTGTTCTTTAAAGTCACTAGAGTAGCTTTTGCTTGCTCGTGAGTCTTCAAAATTTCAGCTTTGTTTCGGCATTTATAGGTTTGTCCAGCATGACCAAGAAAACCTATAAAATGTAGGGTATCAGAATGTTTGGTGGCTTCAAGAATAGCATCAATGGTTTCAGTATTGCTTGGTAATAAGCCTGTTCTACCATTGCCAATATTCAGTTTGATTAAAAAATTAACCGAATGGGTTAAGTGCTTCAATAAAAATTCAGCAGAAGTAACAGATTCAACCAACACATTCAAAGTAATTTTTTTAGCCAATCGATTTATGGTATCGATTTCTAAAATATTCACAGGAAAAGCTACTGTTATGTCGTTCCATTCTTCAGCAAAATACTCAGCCATATCTAATGATGAGACTGTAATTTTATGAACTCCAACGTCTTTAAACCATCTACCAATTTCTAAGGATTGATGGGTTTTAAAATGTGGTCGTAACACAAGGTTATGTGTTCTGGCTTTTTCAGCCATAAACGCAATATTCGCTTTGCATTTGGCTTCGTCTAAAATTAAGGTTGGTTTCGTGATGTTCATAAACTAATCTGTGTTTTTGTAAAGTGCTATAAGCCCTAAAACTGGACCTATAGCCAATAGCATAAAGATATAACTTGGATTCCAAATTGTAGCAACATAATTTATCAATTGAATGCTAATGATGGTAATGGAGAAACCAATGCAATTTACCATGGTTAATGCAGTGCCTTTTAATTTTGGAATGGCGTTTTGTGCAACAAGGGTTGAAAATAAAGGCGAATCTGCAATGACTACAATTCCCCAAAGCAACAAAAAGCCTAAAAACAAATACTGAGAACTCCATTGAAAAACGAAAGGCGACATTAAGCAACACAAACACGACAATAGTAAAGCTGTAAAAGCAACACGCTTTGTTTTGTAGGTTAACGACAAATAACCACTTAATATACATGCCAAACCACCAACAGCAATTATGATGAATGACCATAAAGGCACTTCAAAATCCAACGTTGGATTGTTGGTGAGAAAAGTAGAAAGCATTAGAGGTACAAAAGCCCAAAAGGCATACAATTCCCACATGTGTCCGAAATAGCCAAAGGCTGCAGCCCTAAAATGTTTGTCTTTAAAATTCTGAGACCAAGCGCTGAGTTGTAGTTTTTGACTTGCTTTTCTGAAAGGACCATTAGGAACAAACAGCAACATGAGTATACCACCAATGGATGCAATGACTGAAATAAAAACGATAAGATATTGCCAATTTACATTAGTGTCAAAAGCTTTTAAAAAATGTGGAAACGCTGTACCAACCACTAATGCACCAACCAAATAACCTAAGGACAAACCTAAGCCTTTGTCATAATAATCGGCTGCTATTTTCATACCAACAGGATAAATGCCAGCTAGAAAGAATCCTGTGCAAAATCGGATTGTGACTAGAGAATATAATGTTTGATTATCCAAAATCGTTGCCAAATTGAATAGACTTCCAATAAGCGCACAAACAAAAAATACTTTGGATGGCGAAAAGCGATCGGCAATGGTTAGAAGCGCAAAAATTAAAGTACCTGAAATAAATCCAAACTGAACTGCTGAGGTTAAATGCCCAACAGCAGAAGGGTCTAAATTGAAAGTTGAAACGAGGTCGTTCATGACACCATTACCAGCAAACCAAAGTGATGTACAACAAAACTGAGAGACGACGATAATGGGAAGAACTAGTTTGTATGAATTCATTCCTGCTAATTTAAAAGATTTGTTATGCTGACGCAATTTAATCTCTTATTTTTGTGCGCATGCAAAATATGCTCGAACAATACATTCCAGAAACAGCAATACCAAAAGTTTTGGAGCTTTTGGCGCATGATCATTTGGTTGTTTTGGTGAAAAATGAACGTAAAACAAGGCATGGTGATTATAAGCGTTTGCCAAATGGAAAGCATCAAATTACAGTGAATTCAAATTTGAATGTTTATAGATTTCTAATCACCTTGATTCATGAGATTGCGCATTTTGAAGCTTACAACGAGTATGGTCGCTTTATAAAACCTCATGGTGTAGAGTGGAAGCATAGCTTTCAACGCTTGATGTTACCATTTTTAAATCCACACATTTTTCCAAATGAACTATTGCCTTTATTGGCAAAGCATTTTAAAAACCCTAAAGCATCAAGCGATACAGATACACAATTAGCCTTAGCTTTAAAACAGTTTGATGAAACCAATGATAAGTTTTATGTGTTTGAAGTACCAATAGGGAGAAGTTTTAAGTTATATAATGGGAGAATATTTTTAAAAGGCGAACAACGTAGAAAACGCTTTGAAT
The DNA here is from genome assembly GCA_030429955.1 of Bacteroidia bacterium. Lineage (GTDB taxonomy): Bacteria > Bacteroidota > Bacteroidia > Flavobacteriales > Flavobacteriaceae > CAJQLB01. The sequence continues at coordinate 38,870 of JAUIGO010000022.1, read as the reverse complement.
GTGTAGAAGTAAAAACAGGAAAGTTGTATCTTTTCAATCCGAATGCTGAGGTGGAATTGCTTTAGCAATTCCATTCCCATGAAAATGGGAATCTTTAAAAAGTATTTATATATTTAATGGATTTCCTTTAATAAGGAAACAAAACAAGTTTTGATGAACAAAAATTATTATGCCATTTTAATGGCTGGAGGAGTAGGGTCAAGGTTTTGGCCAGTGAGTACGAAAGATTTTCCTAAACAATTTCACGATATGCTTGGAACTGGAGAGACACTCATTCAAAAAACCTTCAGTCGTTTAAGTCATATCATTCCAAAAGAAAATATTTTCATTCTCACTAATGAACGCTACAACGATTTGGTGTTTGAGCAACTTCCTGATGTGACGAAGCGTCAAGTGGTTTTAGAGCCAGCAATGCGCAATACAGCGCCTTGTATTTTGTATGCTGCTTTAAAAGTTCAAAAAGAAAACTCAGATGCAGTGATGATTGTGGCACCAAGCGACCACTGGATTGAAGATGAAACTGCATTTACAAACAATGTGCAAGAAGCTTTTAATTTCTGTACAGCAAATGATTCCTTAATGACCTTAGGTATCACACCATCATTTCCAAATACAGGTTATGGCTATATTGAATATGATAAAGCATCTAACAATAAGATAAAAGCTGTAAGCCAGTTTAGAGAGAAACCTGATTATGACACAGCAAAAGAGTTTATAGCGAAAGGAAATTTTTTGTGGAATGCTGGCATTTTTATGTGGAGTGTAAGTAGTGTAATTTCGGCTTTTAAAAACAATCAACCAGAATTGTATCAATTATTCGAACAAGGAATTGAGGTGTATAACACCGAATTTGAAGATGATTTTATAAGAGATAATTATGGTAAAGCCGAAAATATTTCTGTTGATTATGCCATTATGGAAAAAAGTAATAACGTGTATGTTTTACCAGTAATTTTTGATTGGAATGACCTTGGAACTTGGGGAAGTTTGTATGATAAACTAGATAAAGACTCAGAAAAAAATGCGGTTGTAAATGCTAGGGTTTTAACAAAAGATGCCTCAGGAAATATGATACGAACCACTAATGATAAAATTGTCGTAATTGATGGTTTGAAAGATTATATTATTGTAGATCAAGATGAAGTTTTGCTTATCTTTCCGAAAGCAAAAGAACAAGATATTAAGAAAGTATCAGAAAAGGTTAAAGATAAATTTGGGGAATCTTATGGATAATCAGGAAAGTAAATTCAATTTTTCAGAAGAAGAAGATCAAAAAGCTCAAGAAAAGATTGTTGAAGAGTCAAAGGAAGCCATTGTAAAAGATGCTAAAGGTCTTGTAAGTAGTTCTAAGCAATTTTTGTATGGGATTTTTAGTTTCAGAAATGATACAGATCGTGATGCAACGGTTGATGCTATAAAAGCTGACATTCCATTTAAAGGTGCGACAGCTTGGATTTTAATTTGCTCAATTATGGTCGCTTCAGTTGGTCTGAACGCTAACTCTACAGCAGTTGTAATTGGAGCCATGCTTATTTCGCCATTAATGGGGCCAATTTTAGGAGTTGGTTTATCTATAGCGATTAATGATATTGATACACTTCGAAAATCACTTATCAATCTGGCAGTCATGATTGTGTTAAGTTTGCTGACTGCATTTTTGTTCTTTTGGTTGTTTCCTCTTAGTGAAGATACCTCGGAATTATTAGGTAGAACACGCCCTGATATTAGAGATGTTTTAATTGCCTTCTTTGGTGGTTTAGCTTTGATTATTGCAAGAACTAAAAAAGGTACTATAGCTTCAGTAATTTTTGGCGTTGCCATTGCTACAGCTTTAATGCCTCCATTATGTACAGCAGGATATGGGCTTGCTAAAGGAAATTGGAGTTATTTTGGTGGAGCCATGTATCTGTTTAGTATTAACACAGTATTCATTGCTTTAGCTACATTTTTAGTATTAAAATTGTTGCGCTTTCCAATGCTTCGCTATGCCAATTCAGCAAAAAGAAGAAGAATAGCAAATTTTGCTGGCTTACTAGCAGTTATTGCAATGATTCCAGCTGGATGGACGTTTTACAACGTTTGGGTAGAGAGTAAACTTGAGAATGATTATAAACAATTTATCACAAAAGAAGTTGAATCAAACGAATCTCTTTGGTTACAACGTGAAAAACTGGATCCAGATAATAAAACAATCACTTTGTTTTTTAATGGTGAAATTGCTGAAGCTACAGAAACAGACTTGAGAAACGAGCTTAATAAGTATATTAATATCAAAGAATTTGACTTAATAATTAATGGAAATAAAAATGTAAGTGCTGAACGTTTAATGGATTTGTATGATAATGCGCTTATTAGTGTTGAAAGACGTGATAGTCTTTTGTTTGTAAAGCAAAAGGAGCTAGATAGTATTAAAACATATTTTGCGAAAAAGAGTAATATATTGGATGTGAATGACTTTACCTCATTAGCAAAAGATGCTAAAATTCAATTTACCGATTTACAATATTTCGGATTTGCTAAGATGTTAGTCTCTTCAGATTTTAGAAAAGCAGATACTATTTCAATAGCTAATGTTAAATGGAATACAACCCTTACAGATAGTATTGTTGCAATAAAAGAGCAAGAGTTAAATGAATGGTTGAAAAATGAATTAAAAATTAAAGACGTTTTAATTAATAGAAACTAGTTATTGATTTTCATCCAAATACATTTTACGCACTTTTTTAAATAGGTTTGAGGAGTACACGAAATCAGTAACAGTCTCGTTGTTGGTTTTAAAAATGGTGTCTTTAGAGCCTTCCCAAGCCTTGTAGCCATCTTTTAAAAAGACTATTTTTTCGCCAATTTCCATTACTGAATTCATGTCGTGAGAATTGATAACGGTCACAATTTGATATTCATCAGTAATTTCTTGAATCAAATTATCGATCACAATAGCAGTTTTTGGATCTAAGCCAGAATTGGGTTCGTCGCAAAATAAATATTTCGGATTGTTAACAATAGCTCTTGCAATGGCCACACGTTTTTGCATGCCTCCTGAAGCTTCACTTGGCATTTTATGATGCGCATCGTCTAAATTAACACGCTTTAAAACCACGTCTGCACGATCTTCCATTTCACTTTTACTCATCTTAGTAAACATCTTTAAAGGAAACATCACATTTTCTGCAATGGTCATGGAGTCAAAAAGTGCACTTCCTTGAAAAACCATACCAATTTGCGCACGAATCTCTCTTTTCTCATCTTCAGATAATTTTGAAAATATTTTACCATCGTAAGATATAGTACCTGATTCATAGTCAAATAAACCTAAAAGGCATTTTAAAAAAACCGTTTTTCCAGAGCCACTTTGCCCAATAATTAAATTGGTTTTTCCTTTGTCAAATGTTGTACTGATCCCTTTTAAAATATGGGCTTCACCAAACGACTTATGTAAATCTTCAACTATAATCATTACCCTAAAAGCATATCAGTTAAAATATAATTCAATAAAATAATCACAACTGCTGTCCAAACAAATGAGGTCGTACTGGCTTTACCAACCTCTAAAGCACCACCTTTCATGTAGTAACCATGAAATGATGGAATGGTTGCTAATACAAAAGCAAAAATGAATGTTTTGATGAATGAATATATCATGTGAAACGAATCAAAATCGGTTTGCAAACCTAAGATATAATCATCCAAAGTTGTATAACCACCTAAAACACAAGCTGCCATGCCACCTAAAATACCTAAGAACATACCAACAGCAATGGCAAAAGGGTACAGCATTAAAGCCATGGTTTTTGGAAAAACTAAATAATTCAAACTATTTATTCCCATTACTTCAAGCGCATCAATTTGCTCAGTAACTCTCATAGTTCCAATGCTTGACGTAATAAATGAGCCAACTTTACCAGCCATAATGATAGATGTAAATGTAGGTGCAAACTCAAGTATTACAGATTGCCTAGTTGCAAAACCAACAAGATATTTCGGAATTAAAGGGTTGCTAATGTTAAGTGCAGTTTGAATGGTGATAACACCACCAACAAAAAACGAAATAAAGGCAACAATGCCTAATGAGCCTATAATGAGATCATCAATATCTTTTAAAATCAAATGCTTCATTACAGACCATTTGGTTGGTTTGCGAAACATTTCCTTTATCATCAAGAAATAGAGTCCAATATTATGAAGGTATGTCATGTTAAATTTTGTTACTGCTAAAGTAAAAAAATATAACGTTTACCATATACTTTATTGTAAAAGAATAATACAAGCATTTTAAAATTTGGAATGATATATGATTTATAAAAAAAGGGAATTATTTAATGGTAATTTAAGAACAAGACTTACTAAAATTCTTATTTTTGAAAAACACATTCATATAAACAGGACATGAAGTATTTATTTAGCCTTTTTGCAGTTATTCTTATAACAAACTTTTCATTGGCACAAAGCAATTCTGACACTCCAAAGTTGGTGGTTGGCATTGTAGTTGACCAAATGCGTTACGATTACTTAACCAGATTTGAAAACAAATTTGGAGAAGGTGGTTTTAAACGAATGATGAACGAAGGCTTTAATTGCAAAAACAATCATTTTAATTATGTGCCAACATATACAGGACCAGGACATGCTTCAGTTTATACAGGAACAACACCAAAATATCATGGTATAATTTCTAATAATTGGTATGATAAAGATGAAAAGAAAACAGTGTATTGCGCAGGAGACGAATCTGTTGCGTCTATAGGTACTGAAGATGATGCTGGGCAAATGTCACCACATAGAATGAAAACCACAAGTTTTGCCGATGAAAACAGACTTTTTACTCAAATGAGAGGAAAGACCATTGGAATTTCCTTAAAAGATAGAGGCGCTATTTTACCTGCTGGACATTCAGCAAATGCTGCCTATTGGTTTCATGGAAAACTCGAAGGTAAATTCATCACAAGTACTCATTATATGACTGAATTACCAAATTGGGTAAAAAAATACAATGAAGGAGATCATGTTTCAAAATATATTAAAGAATGGAATACATTATATAGTATTGATACTTATGTTGAAAGTGGAGATGACATTAATGCGTTTGAAGGTGGATTTAGAGGTAAAGAAACGGCCTCATTTCCATACGACTTAAAAGCTTTAAGTGCTGAAAATGGAGGCTTTGATATATTAAAAACAACACCTTATGGCAATAGTATTGTTGCCGATTTTGCAATAGCAGCCATTGATGGTGAGAATCTTGGTAAAGATGCTGTTACAGATGTGTTGGCTGTGAGTTTTTCAAGTACAGATTACATTGGTCATAATTTTGGAGCTAATTCCAAAGAAGTCCAGGATACCTATTTAAGATTGGATCAGGATTTAAAAAGATTATTTGACGCATTGGATGCTAAAGTTGGAAAAGGTGAGTACACAGTATTTTTAACTGCTGACCATGGAGCTGTACATGTTCCAGCCTATTTGCAAAGTGTAAAAATTCCAGCAGGTTACGTAAACACAAATGCTGATAAACAAATGCTGAATAATTTTATGTTTAACACGTTTAAATCAACAGAGTTGATAGAGAATGTGAGCAATAATCAAATATTTTTAAACCATGCAAAGTTAAAAGAATTAAAACTCAATCTTGCCGATGTTCAAAATGCTATAGTTAATGAAATTATTAAATATGAGTCTGTTGACAAAGCGTATTCAGGTTCAATATTTACAGCAACAAATTTCACTACTGGAATAGAAGAGTTATTGCAAAATGGTTTTAACCAAAAGCGTTCTGGAGACGTTGTTTTTGTGTATAATCCTGCAACAATTTCGTATAGCAAAACAGGTTCAACACATGGTTCAGGGCTTAATTATGATACACAAGTTCCATTATTGTTTTTTGGAAAAGGTATTAATAAAGGAAGTACTTTTCAAAAAACTAGAATTATAGATATTGCACCAACAATATCAGCGTTACTAGGTATAAGTTTTCCTAACGGAAATACAGGAACTCCATTAGAAGAGGTGTTAAAAAACTAGGATTTTAATGAGTTGTTAATGGTGTCAATATATTCCAAAAGCTCCTCTTGGCCAATCCCTTTTGATGAGGAAGTGATGAAGTATTGAGGCATGTCTTCCCAAGCTTCAAGCATAATTTGTTTATAGGCTTCAACATGGTTTTCAATAGCCTTTGGTTTTAATTTATCAGCTTTTGTAAATATAATACAAAACGGTATACTGTGTTCACCAAGCCATTCCATGAAATTTAAATCGATAGGTTGAGGTTCGTGACGAATATCAACAAGTACAAAGGCGCAAACCAATTGTTGTCTTTGCTCAAAATATTCAGTGATAAACTTTTGAAAGGTTTTTTTTGATGATTTCGAAACCCTTGCATAACCATAACCAGGTAAATCTACCAAATACCAATTGCTGTTGATGATAAAGTGATTGATAAGTTGCGTTTTTCCAGGTCGCCCAGAAGTTTTTGCTAAATTTTTCCGGCTTGTAAGCATATTGATTAAAGACGACTTGCCAACATTACTTCTGCCAATAAAAGCATATTCTGGGATATGGTTTTTCGGACATTTATCAACGTCTTGATTGCTTACAACAAATTCAGCTGTTTTTATTTTCATATTTACTTTCCGCGAAAACGAAAATTTTAAATTTAAAAACCTCTATCTAGTAACCATTTGTGTAGTATGGCATTGAATTCATCAGGGTGTTCCATCATGGCAGCATGCCCACATTTATCAATCCAAAATAAATCAGAGTCTGGTAAAAGTTCATGAAATTCCTCTGCAACATTCGGTGGAGTTACAGTATCGTTTTTCCCCCAAATAATACAGGTTGGTGTTTGCATTTTTGGCAAGTCTTTTGCCATATTGTGACGTATTGCGCTTTTTGCTATGGCTAGAGTTTTAATCAGTTTGTTTCTGTCATTTACAGTAGCATAAACCTCATCTACAATGTCTTTTGTGGCTACAGCAGGATCATAAAACACATCTTGTGCTTTTTTCTTGATAACTTCATAATCACTTCGTTTGGTGTAGCCGCCTCCCATAGCGCTCTCATAAAGACCAGAACTTCCAGTAATTACTAATGCTTTCACTTTTTCGTTAAACATTTTTGTGTGATACAGCCCAATGTGTCCACCTAAAGAGTTTCCAAGTAAAATGACCTCATTATAACCTTTAAAATCTATAAAATCATGCAAATACTTTGCAAAGCTTTTTACATTGGTCTTAAGTAGCGACATGGTGTAAATAGGTAATTCGGGAATTACAACTTTGTAGCCATTTTTGCTAAAAAAATCAGTAACAGCCTTGAAGTTACTTAATCCTCCCATAAGTCCGTGCAGCACAATTATTGGTGTTCCTTCTCCAATTTCAATATAACTGTAATCCCTTTCTTTTTTTAATCTATGTGGCATCGATGGTTGTCAATTCTCGTTGAAGCAAATCTACACAAATTTATTTAACATAAAGAATGCCTTTTGACAAAAATGACCGCCAAGTGTTAATTAAAACTTATGCAAGCTAACTACTTAATATGCATGATTTGAAAAAGAATTTTATCGATGAAATGATCTTTTTGTAGAATTTTATCAACAAAGTGGGAAATCGTGGTAAAATGTGGTAAAATTTTTTTAGATTTGAAACTTATATATAAAAACGAGAGTACGTTGAATTCATTAATAGGAACATACGAATGTAAGGCTGATGCTAAAGGAAGATTGATGCTTCCTTCGGCATTGAAGAAACAGTTGTCTCCTGTGATGCAAAATGGTTTTGTGTTAAAACGTGCAGTATTCCAGCCTTGTTTAGAATTGTATCCAATGAGTGAGTGGGAAAGTTTAATGCAAAAAGTAAACAAGCTAAATCGTTTTAAGAAGAAGAACAATGATTTCATCAGGCGATTTACAGCAGGAGTAAAAGTTGTGGAATTGGATGCTTCAGGCAGGCTGTTAATCCCAAAAGATCTTATTGCTTTTGCTGGAATTTCAAAAGAATTGGTGGTCTCTTCAGCAGTTAACATTGTTGAAATTTGGGATAAGGATAACTATGAGAAAGCTATTGATGATGCTGCAATGGATTTTGCAGATTTAGCTGAAGACGTAATGGGACAAGATGATGACGATGCAGCAATATCATAATCCAGTTTTATTAAAGGAAACTGTAGATGGTTTAAATATTATAGAAAATGGCACTTACGTTGACGTTACTTTTGGAGGCGGAGGTCATAGCAAGGAAATATTAAAAAGACTTGGTAAAGATGGACGATTAATAGCATTTGATCAAGATCAAGACGCTCTTTTAAATAGAATTGATGATAGCAGATTTACGCTAATTAATGAAAATTTCAGGTACGTAAAACGTTTCCTGAAATTTCATGGCGTAATGTCAATTGACGGTATTCTTGCTGATTTTGGTGTGTCATCACACCAATTTGATGTTCCAGAGAGAGGTTTTTCAACTCGATTTGAATCTAACCTCGATATGAGAATGAATCAGCAAGAACAACTGTCGGCGTTTCATGTTGTTAATGAATATGATGAAGAGCAACTAAGACAAGTGTTTTGGCAATATGGTGAATTAAGAAATGCGCCAGCTTTAGCAAGAACAATTATTGCAGCAAGAAAAGAAAATGAAATTATCACTTCTGAGCAATTAAAAACTGTTTTGAAAAAATATTTGCCACCAAGAAAAGAGAATAAAATTTTAGCCCAAATCTACCAAGCAATTCGAATAGAAGTAAATCAGGAAATAGAAGCTTTAAAAGAGTTTTTGTTGCAAACACCCGAAATACTTAAAAAAGGAGGTCGATTGAGTTTTATATCCTATCACTCGCTTGAGGATAGATTAGTGAAAAGATTCATTAGAAGTGGAATGTTTGAAGGCGAACCTGAGAAGGATGTATTTGGCAATGTAAGTGTCCCTTTAAAAAAAATCGGGAATCTTATTGTGCCAAGCCATGAAGAAATAAAGTTAAATAATAGAGCAAGAAGTGCAAAGCTAAGAATAGCTGAAAAATTATAATTCTTCCAATATGGAAGAGTCTTGAAAGATAGATATAATGAAAAAGAGCATTTACAGTGTATTAAGAGGGACTTTTTTAATCAGTGATGATTCGTTTAAGAATTGGAGGTTAATTCTGTTTCTGTCTGTACTCGCTGTAATTATGATCGCAAGCTCTCATAGTGCTGATAGAAAAGTTTATGAAATAGCAAATCTTAAAGAAGAAGTAAAAGAATTAAGGTCGGCTTTTGTTGATGGACGTCAAAAGCTAATGCAATTAAAAATGGAATCTTCTGTAATAAGAAAACTAACAGATAAAGGTTTGTCGCCTTCAGAAGTGCCTCCTAAAAAAATTAAAGTTAAATCTAAAAATTAAAGTTCAGCCTTGGCAATAAACGAGAAGAACATATTAAACCGATTGTATTTTGTAGCTGGATGTATGTTCATCTTTGCGGTTCTTGTTGTGGTTAAATTGGTAAACATACAGTTTGTTCATGGCAATGAATATAGAGACTTAGCAGAGCAAAGAACCATACAAAATGTTGTTATTCCAGCAAATAGAGGAAATGTATACTCGGCCAATGGAAACCTACTGGCAACTTCTGTACCTAAATATGATCTTCGTTTTGATGCTATAACACCTTCAGCTAAAAACTTTGAAAAATACATAAAGCCACTTTCAGATTCTTTAGCAAAATTTCATGGAAAAACATCCAGCTATTTTGAGAAAGAGTTGCGAAAAGCTAGAGCAAATAAAAACAGATACTTCTTACTCGGTAGAAATCTTGGCTACTCAAACTATATAAGAATCAGAAATTTTCCCTTGCTTAAAATGGGAGCTTTTAAAGGAGGTCTAATTGTTGAACAGAAAACAAAAAGGGAGCATCCAATGGGTGAAATTGCACAACGTTCTATAGGTTATGAGCGATTTGACGATCAAGGTAACGTAACTAGAGCAGGAATTGACGGTGCTTTTGGAGTGCAGTATTTACGAGGTACAGATGGAAGACGATTAAAACAAAAAATAGGAAAAGGCCAATGGAAACCCATTGAAGATTATGACCAAATAGAACCAAAAGATGGTTATGACCTTTATACAACTATTGATGTTAATATTCAAGATATAGCACATCACGCCTTGTTGGAGCAATTGGAAAAATACAAGGCAGATCATGGTACTGTCGTTGTTATGGAAACCAAAACAGGTGAGGTAAAAGCCATATCAAACCTTGGGCGAAATCAAGAAGGAAAGTACTACGAAAGACTCAATTATGCAGTAGGAGAATCTCACGAACCGGGTTCTACATTTAAGCTAATGGCTTTGGCAGTGGCCTTGGAAGATAAGGTTATTGACACTTCTACAGTAGTGGATACTGAAAAAGGAAGGTTAACATTTTATGGAAAACATGTTGATGATTCACATAGAGGTGGTTATGGTAAAATCTCTGTAGCCAAAGCATTTGAAGTCTCATCTAATACAGGCATTGTAAAGGCTATTCACAATAGTTATAAAGATAATCCTAAGAAATTTGTTGATGGTTTATATGCAATGAATCTTCAGAACACTTTGGATTTGCCAATTATAGGTGAAGGTAAGCCTATCATTCCAGATCCAAGAATAAAAAATAATCGTTGGAGCGGTATTGCACTCGAGTGGATGGCTTTTGGCTATGGTGTATCATTTACACCACTTCAAACACTTACATTTTATAATGCCATTGCTAATAATGGCGAAATGGTAAAACCTAGATTTTTAAAAGAAGTTAAAGAATTTGGAAATACAATAGAATCTTTTGATAAAGAAGTTATAAATCAAAAAATATGCTCTCCAGAAACAGTTTCAAAACTACAGAAACTGCTTAAAAATGTTGTTGAAAAAGATCATGGAACTGGAAATGGTTTGTACTCCGAAAACTTTTCTATGGCAGGAAAAACTGGAACGTGCCAGAAAGATTACAGAGACAAAGAAAAACTTAATTACATCTCATCTTTTGTGGGTTATTTTCCAGCAGAAAACCCAAAATACTCTTGCATTGTAGTTATTCATGAACCAGATAAAAGTGTAGGTTATTATGGCGCTGATGTATCTGGTCCTGTATTCAAAAAAATTGCACAAAAGATATATACTGATACACCTATTGTTGATGAAGTTCAAGATTTAGAAGTTCAGGATGTGGCTATTAAAAGCAACTATGATAATTATTTCGATACGGCTCAGAAATACAAAACCATTATGCCAGATTTAAGTGGAATGCCAGCAATGGATGCTATCACTTTACTAGAAAATATTGGGATGAAAGTAAAAATTATAGGTAGCGGAAAAGTAAAAAAACAATCCGTTTCTAAAGGAACAAAGCTAAACTCAAAACAAACCATAGTGCTGGAATTATCATGATTGAATTGAAAAACATATTGTATAAAGTAACACTTGAAGCCGTAGTTGGCAACACAAGTGTAGCTGTTGGTGCAATTCAATTTGATTCAAGAAGAATTCAAAAAAACGATGTGTTTGTTGCCATAAAAGGACAAGTGGTAGATGGACACAATTTTATTGATGTTGCTATCAAAAATGGTGCTATAGCAATCATCGTTGAGCAGCTTCCTGAGAAATTAGAGGATGGAATTACTTATGTGCAAGTTGAAAATTCCAATAGTGCTTTGGCTATCATGGCATCCAATTACTATGATTCACCTTCAGAAAACTTAAAGTTAGTTGGTGTCACAGGAACTAATGGTAAGACCACAATAGCGACTTTACTCTATACCTTGTTTAAAAAAGCTGGTTATAAAGTAGGACTGCTGTCAACAGTTAAAATATTGGTGGACGATATTGAATATAAAGCGACACATACAACACCAGATTCTTTGACGATTAATAAGTATTTGAGCGAGATGAATGATCATGGCGTTGAGTTTTGTTTTATGGAAGTAAGCTCTCATGGTATTCATCAAAAACGAACTGAAGGATTACATTTTGCAGGTGGTATTTTCACCAATCTGTCACATGACCATTTAGATTACCACGACACCTTTTCGGAATATCGTGATGTGAAAAAAGCATTTTTTGACCAGTTACCTCGTACCGCATTTTCGCTAGTCAATGTTGATGATAAGAACGGTTTGTTTATGCTTCAGAATACGGCATCCAAAAAATATACTTATGCATTAAGAACCTATGCAGATTATAGAGCGCAAATTCTAGAGAATCAATTAAACGGTTTATTGCTTAAGATTAATGATAATGAAGTTTGGTCAAAACTTATTGGAAACTTCAATGCTTACAATGTGTTGGCTATTTATGGCGCAGCAGATTTGTTAGGATTGGAAAGCGTAGAAATACTAAGGCTTTTAAGTGAATTGGAAAGCGTAAGTGGAAGGTTCCAATACCTAATTGCTAATGATATTACAGCGATAGTTGATTATGCGCATACTCCTGATGCACTTAAGAATGTATTGGAAACCATTAACACCATTCGCACTCAAAACGAAGATTTAATTACAGTTGTTGGTTGTGGTGGAGATAGAGATAAAACCAAGCGCCCAAAAATGGCAAATATTGCTTCGGCATTGAGTACCAAAGTGATTTTTACTAGTGATAATCCACGTTCGGAAAAACCTGAGCAGATTATTGAAGATATGGAAGCTGGAGTTGAACCACAGCATTTTAAAAAGACATTATCCATTGTAGATAGAAAACAAGCCATTAAAACGGCATGTCAATTGGCTCAGCCAAACGACATCATTTTAGTCGCTGGAAAAGGTCACGAAACGTATCAAGAAATTAATGGTAAACGCATTGATTTTGATGATTATAAAATTTTAGAAGAATTTTTAAAACAATTACAGAAATAAATAATAAGCAAAAGTCTCCCTGAGCGCAGTCGAAGGGTTGTAAAGGAAAAATAAATATGTTGTATTACCTATTTGAATATTTAGAAAAACAATTCCAGTTCCCTGGAGCTTCCTTATTTGGGTTCATCACCTTTAGGGCTGCTGTTGCTATTATTTTGTCTTTGCTTATTTCAACTATTTATGGAAAACGCATTATTAAATTTTTACAAAGAAAGCAAGTAGGAGAAACCGTTAGAGATCTTGGTTTGGAAGGTCAAGCTGAAAAAGCTGGAACACCAACAATGGGTGGATTAATTATTATTCTTGCTACTTTGATTCCAGTAATCTTACTGGCAAAACTGGAAAATATTTACATCATTCTACTTTTAATTACCACTGTTTGGATGGGAATTATTGGGTTTATAGATGATTACATAAAAAAATTCAAACAAAATAAGGAAGGCCTAAAAGGAAGGTTTAAAGTTTTAGGTCAAGTTGGATTGGGAATTATTGTTGGTACCACACTATATTTTAGTGATGATGTAACCATTAAAGAAAAACTGCCAATTGCTCAACAGCAAGAATTATTAGCAGAAAATCCAAATATTGCTCCTGCTAAACTTTTTGAAGAAGAAGCAAAATCCACCAAAACAACCATTCCATTTGTAAAAGGTAATGAATTCGATTACTCAAGTCTGATAACTTGGATAAGTCCAGATCTGCAAAAATACTCTTGGATCATATTTATTCTTGTAGCCATTTTTATTATAACTGCTGTGTCAAATGGAGCCAACCTCACAGATGGTATTGATGGATTGGCAGCTGGAACTTCGGCAATCATAGTACTTACTTTAGGGATTTTTGCTTGGGTTTCTGGTAACATTATTTTTTCAGATTATCTCAATATCATGTACATACCTCGTGTAGAGGAAATCACAATTTACATCGCAGCTTTTGTTGGAGCACTTATTGGATTTTTATGGTATAACACCTATCCAGCACAAGTATTTATGGGAGACACTGGAAGTTTAACCATTGGTGGAATCATTGCAGTAATTGCAATTGCCGTAAGAAAAGAGTGGTTAATTCCTGTGTTGTGCGGCATTTTCTTAGCAGAAAATTTATCTGTAGTAATGCAAGTGAGCTACTTTAAATATACAAGAAAAAAGTATGGTGAAGGTCGACGCATTTTTAAGATGTCGCCATTGCATCACCATTTTCAAAAATCAGGATATCATGAAAGCAAAATTGTAACACGATTTTGGATTGTTGGTATTCTGTTGGCAATCATTTCTATCGTGACATTGAAAATTAGATAGATGAAGAGATTAGTCATTCTTGGAGGAGGAGAGAGCGGCGTTGGTACAGCACTTTTAGGGAAACAAAAAAACTATGAAGTGTTTGTGTCTGATTATGGAGAAATAAAGAAAAAATATAAAGAAGTTCTTTTATATAATGAGATTGAATGGGAAGAAAAACAGCATTCTTTAGATAAAATACTAAATGCAGATGTTGTGGTAAAAAGTCCTGGAATTCCTGATAAAGTTGAAGTTGTTAAACTGCTTGATTCAAAAGGTATTTCAGTGATTTCTGAAATTGAATTTGCGTCACAGTACACCAATGCAAATATCATTGGAATTACAGGAAGTAATGGTAAAACAACCACAACCATGTTGACGCATCATATTTTAAAAGAAGCTGGATTGAGCGTTGGAATGGCAGGAAATATTGGTGATAGTTTTGCGAAACAAGTAGCTGAAAACAATGTTGAACATTACGTTTTGGAGTTGAGCAGTTTTCAGCTGGATGGCATTGTAAACTTCAAACCGGAAATCGCTGTTATTACCAATATAACACCAGACCATTTGGATAGATATGACTATAAGTTTGAAAACTATATAGCATCAAAATTCAGGATTGTAATGAATCAGACCAAAGACGATTATTTGATTTATGATGCTGATGACGAAGTCATAGAGGCTTATCTAAAAGAACATTCAATTCAATCAACATTACTGCCTTTTTCTTTAACAAAGAAATTGGATCAAGGAACTTATTTAGAAAACAAAAACATAAAAATAAACATTGATAATAGCCAAATAATTATGCCAACAGCAAATTTAGCACTAGAGGGAAAACACAATATTAAAAATGCGATGGCAGCTTCAACTGTCGCGCAATTACTGCGAATTAGGAAAAACACAATTCGTGAAAGCCTTGAAAATTTTCAAGGAGCAGAACATCGTTTAGAACAGGTCCTTCGTATTAACAAAGTGCAATACATAAACGATTCAAAAGCGACCAACGTTAATGCCACGTATTATGCTTTAGAAAGCATGGAAGCACCAACGGTTTGGATTGTAGGAGGTCAAGATAAAGGGAATAATTATGAATCCTTATTTCCTTTTGTAAACAAAAATGTAAAAGCCATTATTTGTTTAGGAGTAGATAACAAAAAGTTATTCGAAAATTTTGGGAACATGGTCGATATCATTGTTGAAACTCAATACATGAGTGAAGCAGTAAAAATCGCCTATAAAATAGCAGAAGCAGGTGATAACGTATTGTTGTCTCCAGCATGTGCAAGTTTTGATTTATTTGAAAACTACGAAGACAGAGGAAGACAGTTTAAAGATGCTGTAAGAAAATTATAAAAGAAAAAGTGCAAACACTATTCAGTAACATAAAAGGAGATAGACTAATTTGGGCCATAGCTGCACTATTGGCCATATTCTCGTTTTTGCCTGTATATAGTGCTGCGAGTAACTTGGCTTATGTAAGTGGAGATGGAGATACGTTTAATTATTTTGTAAAACACTTCCTTCATTTGTTTTTGGGCTTCGCTATCATTTATGGAGTTCATAAAATACCATACAGATATTTTAGAGGTCTTTCAATGATTATGATCCCTGTAGTCTTGGTGCTTTTAGCTGTAACTATGCTACAACCTGATGTTGCCGAAAGTGCTACCAATGCCAAACGCTGGATTAGAGTGCCTTTAGTTGGTTTTACGTTTCAGCCTTCAACTTTAGCAGCAGTTGTATTGATGGTTTATGTAGCTCGCTATTTGTCAAAAATTCAAGACAAACAAATCACTTTTAAAGAAAGCATATTGCCTTTATGGATGCCTGTTTTCTTGGTGTTGGTTCTTATTCTACCAGCTAATTTTTCTACGACTGCCATTATTTTTACAATGATTTTAGTTCTTACATTTTTAGGAGGCTATCCTTTGCGATATTTGGCTATTATTATAGGTTCAGGATTAGTAGTTTTAACCCTTTTCGTCCTTACGGCTAAAGCATTTCCAGAAGCAATGCCAAATCGTGTAGATACTTGGATGAGCAGAATAGAGAATTTTTCGAATGGTAAAGATACAGAAGGAGATTATCAGATTGAAAGAGCTAAGATTGCTATTGCTTCAGGTAAGTTTTCTGGTGTTGGTCCAGGAAAAAGTATTCAGAAAAACTTTTTGCCTCAATCGTCATCAGATTTTATTTTCGCCATTATAGTCGAAGAATATGGACTGGCTGGAGGACTTTTCTTGTTAGTCTTGTATTTATGGTTACTGTTTAGAATTGTGATTGTATCTCAAAAAGCAGATACAGTATTCGGAAAACTTTTAGTCGTTGGTGTAGGATTGCCAATCGTGTTTCAAGCCTTGATAAATATGGCTGTTGCTGTGGAGTTATTCCCAGTTACAGGACAAACCTTACCGCTAATTAGTAGTGGTGGAACATCAATCTGGATGACTTGCCTTGCCATTGGAATTATATTAAGTGTAAGCGCAAAACGTGAAGAAATAAAATTACAAGAAGATTATGAAGATAATCCGCTTGAAATATTAAGCGAAACTATTTAGGAGTTGAAAAAAACAAAGCAACATAGAATCATTTTGTCAGGAGGAGGAACAGGAGGTCATATTTATCCAGCAATTTCTATTGCCAATGAATTAAAAAGGCGTTTTCCTGATTCTGAGTTTTTGTTTGTTGGCGCAAAAGACAAGATGGAAATGGAAAAAGTACCACAAGCTGGTTATAATATTGAAGGCTTATGGATTTCTGGAATTCAAAGAAAATTAACACTTAAAAACCTGTCCTTTCCATTTAAGTTAACCATTAGTTTGTTAAGGTCTCGTAAAATATTGAAGCAATTTAAGCCTGATGTTGCCATTGGAACTGGAGGTTTTGCTAGTGGTCCATTATTGCAAATGGCAACCTCAAAAGGAATACCTAGTTTAATTCAGGAACAAAATTCATATCCAGGAATAACCAATAGATTTTTAGGGAAGAAAGCGAATAAAATTTGTGTGGCTTATGATGGTCTTGAACGATTTTTCCCAGCTGATAAAATCATAAAAACTGGAAACCCAGTAAGACAAGATTTACTCAGTTTAGAAGATAAATCAATTGAAGCGAAAGATTTTTTCCAACTAAAACATAACAAAGTGACATTGCTTGTTTTAGGTGGAAGTTTAGGAGCAAGACGTATTAATGAATTGATCGTAAAAAAACTTGACTTTTTTCAAGAACAGAACGTGCAAATTATATGGCAATGTGGTAAGCTCTATTATCAAGATTATAAAATTTATGGTGATGTTAAAGATATCCAAGTGCATGCCTTTTTAAATAGAATGGATATGGCATACGCAGCAGCAGATATAATTATATCTAGAGCAGGAGCAGGCTCTGTTTCTGAGTTGTGTATTGTTGGTAAGCCAGTGATTTTTATCCCATCACCAAATGTAGCAGAAGACCATCAAACTAAAAATGCGAATGCAGTGGTTGAAAAAGATGGAGCTATTCTAATTAAGGAAGAGGATTTGGATGTAGATTTTGAAAACAAGTTTTCCTTGTTAAATAGCTCGAAAGAAAGACAAGAATTATTAAGTAAGAACATAAAAAAACTGGCCTTAGTCAACGCAACAAAAGACATTGCCGATGAGGTTGAAAAATTATTAAGAATTTGAATTTAAACCAGATACATAACGTCTATTTTATTGGCATTGGTGGCATTGGGATGAGTGCATTGGCTCGTTATTTTATGGCTGCCAATAAAAATGTTGCTGGTTATGATAAAACTAAAACTGAGATTACAGATGCTCTTGAAGCTTTAGGAGCAAGCATTCATTTTATAGATGACTATACTGATATTTCTGCGCAATATTTTAACAGTCAAGAAACTTTAGTGGTTTATACGCCAGCGATCCCAAAAGATCATGGTGAATTAAACTACTTTTTCAACAACGGTTTTAAGGTATTGAAAAGATCAGAAGTACTTGGGTTAATAACTCAAAACACCATTTGTTTGGCTGTTGCTGGAACACATGGTAAAACAACCACCACAAGTATTTTAGGTCATCTATTGAATGAATGTGATGTTGAAATGACAGCCTTTTTAGGAGGGATTTCTGAAAACTACAATTCAAACTTAATCCAAAATGGTAATAAAGTGTCTGTCGTTGAAGCTGATGAATTTGATCGTTCATTTTTAACCTTGTCACCAGATTATGCTTGCATTACCTCAATGGATGCTGATCATCTTGATATTTATGGAAACGCAGAACATTTAAAAGAATCGTTCGTTTCTTTTAGTAAAAAATTAAAACCTAAAGGAAAATTTTTTATTAAAAAAGGATTGCCTTTAGATGGGATCACTTATGCAATTGAAGATGATGCAGATTATATTGCAAAAAACATAACCATAGAAAACGGAACTTATGTGTTTGATGTACAAACACCTAATCAAAATATTCAAAATTTAAAATTTAACCTACCTGGTAGACATAATTTGTCGAATGCATTAATAGCGCTGGCAATGGCTGTAGAATTTGGTTGCTCTCCAATCAGACTTGCCAGCGCATTAGCATCTTACAAAGGTGTCAAACGAAGATTTACCTATCAGATTAAGACTGATGATTTGATTTTTATTGATGACTATGCACACCATCCCGAAGAAATCAATGCTGTTCATCAAGCTGTTAGAGAAATGTACCCAAATCAAAAAGTATTGGCCATTTTTCAGCCACATTTATTTAGTAGAACAAAAGATTTTGCAGACGAATTTGCTTCGAGCTTAGAAAAGTTCGATCAAGTTTTGTTATTGGACATTTATCCAGCACGTGAATTGCCAATTGAAGGTGTAAATTCTCAATGGCTATTAGATAAAATTGACAACCCAAATAAGAAACTTATTACAAAATCTGACATAGTAAAAGAAATACAAAAAAGCGATATAAAGGTTATAATAACCATTGGAGCTGGAGATATTGGAGCAGAAGTAAAAAACATTAAAGAAAATTTAAGCATTGCGAGTTAATTGGAATTACATAAAAGGGTTTGTTTTACTAGTGTTAGTATGCTTTTTGTATGCCTTTTCATCAAGCAGGAACGAGGCTAAAAAAATATCAGAACTTGAAGTTAATTTTTTAGGTGACAACAATCTTTTTATCACTCACGAATCGGTTAATAAATTGTTAATACAAAATGGCGAAAGTATTACGAATGTGCCTAAAGAAATTTTAGATTTGAATGGTCTGGAAAACGCCCTCAAATCAAACGCCATGATTAAAACCGCAGAAGTATATCTAGCTGTTAATGGTAAGGTTCGAGCCGATGTAGTTCAACGCAAGCCTATTGCAAGGGTAAGTACAAATGCATCATATTATATTGATGATGAGGGTAAATATATGCCTTTGTCAACAAATTATACAGCACACGTTCCAATTGTAACAGGTT
The DNA here is from genome assembly GCA_030429955.1 of Bacteroidia bacterium. Lineage (GTDB taxonomy): Bacteria > Bacteroidota > Bacteroidia > Flavobacteriales > Flavobacteriaceae > CAJQLB01. The sequence goes on along the minus strand of JAUIGO010000022.1, from coordinate 19,309 downwards.
CTGTAGAGAAAAATAATTTGGCAAATATTTTTAAGATAGCAAGTAAAATATATGAAGATGAATTTTTGAAAACGCATATCGTTGAAATTCATCAAGAACAAGATCAGACATTGAGTTTAAAAACAAGAGTGTATGATTTTGAAATAGAATTAGGAGATTTAAACGATTTAGATAAAAAAATAAACAACCTAAAAGCATTTTATCAAAAAGCAAAAAAAGACAAAACGCTAAGTAGTTATAAAAAAGTGAATTTGCAGTTTAACAATCAAGTTGTATGCACAAAAAAATAGACCATGGAAGGCAATAAAATTTCAGTTGGATTAGATATCGGAACCACAAAAATTGTGGCAATGGTTGGACGCAAGAATAACTATGGAAAATTAGAAATTCTTGGTATTGGTAAAGCCAAAAGTCTTGGTGTGCATCGTGGTGTGGTTAACAATATTACTCAAACCATTCAATCTATCCAACAAGCTGTTCATGAAGCTGAAGCTGCTTCAGGTGTAAAAATTGAAGAAGTAACCGTTGGGATCGCTGGACAACATATTAGAAGTTTACAGCATAGCGATTATATCACAAGAGCAAATTCAGAATTGGTTATTGATGAAGATGATATAGATCGTTTAATCAATCAAGTGCACAAGTTGGTCATGTTGCCTGGCGAAGAGATTATCCATGTACTTCCACAAGAATATAAAGTTGACGGTCAAGCTGAAATTAAAGAGCCTATCGGAATGTATGGTGGACGTTTAGAAGCCAACTTTCATGTGGTTGTTGGTCAGGTGTCCTCTATCAGAAACATTGGACGCTGTGTAAAAAGTGCAGGTTTAGAGTTGGAAGGTATAACGTTAGAGCCTTTAGCATCAGCCAATGCAGTACTTAGCCAAGATGAAAAAGATGCAGGAGTTGCACTTATTGATATTGGTGGTGGAACTACAGATTTAGCCATTTTTAGAGATGGTATCATTCGTCATACAGCAGTTATTCCGTTTGGTGGTAATGTTATCACTGAAGATATCAAAGAAGGCTGTTCAATTATAGAAAAGCAAGCCGAACTTTTAAAAATAAAATTTGGTTCTGCATGGCCAGGAGAAAATAAAGATAACGAAATCGTGTCCATTCCTGGACTTCGCGGTAGAGAGCCAAAAGAAATAACCCTCAAAAATTTATCTAAAATTATTCATGCACGTGTGGTAGAAATTATCGAACAAGTTTATGTCGAGATTAAAAACTATGGTCATGAAGAACAAAAAAAGAAGCTTATTGCAGGAATTGTACTTACAGGTGGTGGAAGCCAATTGAATCATTTAAAACAATTAGTTGAATACATCACAGGAATGGATACTAGAATAGGTTTTCCAAACGAGCATCTTGCAGGTGATAGTGATGGTGAAGTAACAAGTCCGCTTTACGCAACAGCTGTTGGTTTAGTGATGGATGGCTTAAAACGTCAGGAAAAACGCAAACAAGAAGCTGTAGCACAAAAAGCTTATGAAGAAAGTGTAATTGCTGATGATACAAACGACGATGAAGTTATTGAAAAACCAGTAAAAGAACGTAAAACGTTTTTAGATAAGCTTACGGAACGTGTTAAAGATTTTTTAGATAACGCAGAATAAGATTAAAAAAGAATAAAATATTAATTACTAATCCAGTAAAAAACTAATTATATGAGTAGCAACAAAGATTTTGGAATCACATTTGATTTACCAAAAAACCAATCCAACGTCATCAAAGTTATTGGTGTTGGAGGAGGAGGTAGCAACGCCATTAATCATATGTTCCAGCAAGGGATTAAAGGTGTTGACTTTGTCATTTGTAATACAGATGCACAAGCACTACAAAATAGTGGTGTGCCTAACAAAATTCAACTAGGTGTCAATTTAACCGAAGGTCTTGGAGCAGGTGCAAATCCAGATATTGGAGAGCAAGCTGCCAAGGAAAGCATGGAAGAAATTAGAAGAATGTTAGATACCAATACCAAAATGGTATTTATAACAGCTGGAATGGGTGGAGGAACCGGAACAGGTGCTGCTCCAGTAATTGCTAAAATAGCCAAAGAAATGGACATCCTAACAGTAGGAATTGTGACTATGCCATTTCAATTTGAAGGTAAAATTAGAATTGCACAAGCTCAAAAAGGTATAGAAAACCTTAGAACTCATGTCGATTCTCTTGTAGTAATTAATAACAACAAACTTCGTGAAGTTTATGGTAATCTTGGATTTAAAGCTGGATTCTCTAAAGCTGATGAGGTATTATCAACGGCTTCAAGAGGTATAGCTGAGGTAATCACGCATCATTACACACAAAACATTGATTTACGTGACGCTAAAACGGTATTGAGTAATAGTGGAACAGCAATCATGGGATCTTCAACTGCATCTGGAACTAATCGTGCAACTGAAGCTATAATGAAGGCGCTGGATTCGCCATTATTGAATGACAATAAAATTACTGGAGCTAAAAACGTATTGTTGCTTATCGTTTCTGGAGCTCAAGAAATTACCATTGATGAAATTGGGGAAATCAATGATCATATTCAAAACGAAGCTGGTCATGGAGCCAACATCATTATGGGAGTTGGTGAAGATGAAGACTTACAAGAATCAATTTCTGTTACTATCATTGCCACTGGATTCAATGTAGACCAACAAGATGAAATATCTAACACAGAAGTAAAAAAAGTAATTCATTCTTTAGAAGACGATCAAACAGAACAAGATTTATCAAAAGACAGAGATCCTGCTATCATTAGACCTGATATTATCTTAGAAAAGAAAGACGAAAAAATAGTTCACAATCTTGATATAGAAGAGGAAGAGGAACAAAAAATGCCAGAAATGGATCTGATTCCTACTACAGAATTATTAAGAAATATGAAGGTGGTTTATGACGAAGTGCTTGCAAATGTGTCTGAAGATGATTTTGTTATCAATGAGGTAAAGCCTGCTGTTGAAGAACCAAAGGAAGAAGTGCAAGAAGAACAAATCATGCTCACTTTTGATCTTCCGTTGTCAAAACCTGTTTCTATAGATAAAAAATCTGATAAAGAAGAAAAAAAGATCATGTTTAGCTTGGACGAAAGTGAAGAGGTAAAAGACATGCCTGTAAATGATTATATTGAGTTGATCACTGTTACTGAAGCTAGCGAAGATGGTGAAAAACGTTATGCTTTAGACGATTATATCACGATAGAATCTTCAATAAATGAAAACAAAAAACAAGAAGATGTATTAGTGAAAGCTGAGGAAGATATTGTGTTTGAAAAGAAAGTAATAGAAAAAAAGGAAACACAAACCGAAGCTGAAGAACTCGATCCAATGAATAGTCCAATCTCAGAAATTCTGAAAGAAAGAGCTGATGAACGACGCAGAAAAATGAAAGAGTTCAATTATAAATTCAACAATTCAAAAATTGATGATATTGAAAAAGTTCCAGCTTACAAAAGACAAGGCGTAAACTTGGAGCAAGCACAGCATTCATCAGAAACCAATACATCTCGATTATCGCTTGGAACAGATGATAACGATGATATGCAATTACGAAGTAACAATTCTTTTTTACACGACAACGTAGATTAATAGCAAGTCAAGTTTTTGTGGCACACTTCGTACCCAACCCGAAAAATCCTAAACTATTTTTCGGGTTTTTTATTGCTGTTTGGACTCAGTTATGTGTCCAATAAACTCAGTACTTTTTCATATCTTTGCAGTTCCATAAAAATCAAACACAATGAGTTTACAACAAGATATTATGGCAGCGATGAAAACTGCTATGAAAGAGAAAGACCAAACAGCATTAACAGCCTTGAGAGCAGTAAAGTCGGCAATATTATTAGCGCAAACTGAATCTGGAGCAAAAGAAGAATTAACAGAAGAACAAGAGCTGAAAATTTTACAAAAACTTGTAAAACAACGTAAAGACAGTGCAGCTATTTATTTAGAACAAGATCGAAAAGACTTGGCTTTGCCAGAAATTGACGAAGCAGAAGTAATAAGCCAGTTCTTGCCTGAAGCATTGAGCGAAGAAGAAATTGAAAAAGTTGTTGTGATGACTATTGATGAATTAGGAGCGGAAGGTATGAAGGACATGGGAAAGGTTATGGGAGCTGTTAGCAAAGAATTAGCTGGTCAGGCTGATGGAAAAACCATTTCTAATATAGTAAGAGCTAAGTTGTCATAAAAAATTAAGGCTGCGTAGCTCAATTGGATAGAGCACTGGATTTCGGCTCCAGCGGTTGTAGGTTCGACTCCTGTCGCAGTCACAAGGTATTAATGCTTTCAGATTTTGGAAGTCTTTTCTGTTTAATCCAAAGCTCTTTTTGTTACATACAAACGCCAGCCAAAAATTGCCATTTGTAGTTTTGTGGCTTTACTCAAATCCAATCTTTGTTTTGTGAAACTTGGAAGTATGGCCTTATTGATTTTTGCTAAAATTTTAAAAAAATGCTTTTTCATAATTAGTTTCCTTGTAAAAGGGAACCTTTTTGTGTTAGTTGTATTGTAAAAGTAGTAAAACTTATTGAAGAATAAACTTTACTACTTTAAAGGATAATGATGATAATGAGGTCTACAACATTTACAATAAATTTTACTATCGCAATCATAAATTCAATTTTGAGGTTAATAAATAGTTCTAATTCTAAAATGAATTCGAAATATAGATTTTTGATAATGTTGTAACCAAACAAAACACTGAGAAATAATAAAATTTGATACAATATTGTAAGTAAAAAAATTAATTGCATTATATAATAATACAAGTTGTCTTCAATTAAGTTTAAATATGTAATTTATAATTAATAATATTGTTTCAATATATAATAAGTGAAGGGTGTTTTTTGAGTATAATTTTAAAGTCAAGGCAAAAATTAGTTAAAAAACCTACTTTTTTACGCATTTCATCTTTTCAGGAAGATTTCTATTCAAAATGAAAAGATTTATAACTATTAAAATAATGTAGCCAATTGTTAAATTATTAAACATGTGAATAATTAATTCCTTTATCTATTTATTAGATACTTACATTTGTGTAAAATTTGTTTTTAATGAATTATAAAATTACGTTTTTAGTCGCCCTTTTTATTTCTCAGTTATCATTTAGTCAGATTGTAATCAATGAGTTGGATTGTGATTCTCCTGGAGCCGAAACACATGAGTTTTTAGAACTGCTTTCTGAAACACCCAATTATCCATTGGATGGTTTTGTAGTTGTGTTTTTTAATGGTTCAGAGTCTGGTGGAAATTCCAGTTATTTTACAGTAGATTTAGATGGCTACACAACAGATGTAAATGGGCTGTTACTTATTGGAAGTAATTCTGTAAGTCCAGTTCCGCAATACTTAATTGCCGAAAACGTAATACAAAATGGTCCGGATGCTGTGGCTATTTATCAAGCCGATGATTTAGATTTTCCTGAAGGGACTTTGGCTACTATAGATAATTTGGTTGATGTTTTAATGTATGATACAGATGACGCAGATGATACAGACATGATTAATATTTTTAATCAGCATCCAAACTTTACGAATCTTCAACAAATAAATGAAGGCCCTGGAAACAACCCAAATTCTATACAACGTTTTGTAGATGAATTTGATGTTGTAACTTATGTTTCAACTACACCAACACCAAGACAATTGAATGATGGTAGTGGAATTGTGCTTAACGGGATTTATATTTCTGTATCTCAGACGGAATATAATGAAGATGAAGCCTTTGATATCACTTTTACAGCTGAACAAAATGTAACCGAAACTTTAAATTTTGACATTCTATTAAGTAATGGCACTTTTAACACGTCAGATTTTACAGGTAACACGTCAATGACAATTAATGTTGGTCAAAACACGATAAGCACAACAATAACTTTAGTTGATGATAGTGATGATGAAGGAGACGAGGTAATAAGCGTTAGATTTGCAAGTTTGCCTGCCGAATATTTAGCATTGAATAACAATTTAAAAATACGTGTCGTTGATAACGATTTTACTGTAGCAGCTTTCGGAACACCAGCAAGCCCAACTTATGGTATTGTGTCTAGTACACAGCCAAATGGCTACTACAACAGTTTGGATGGTTTATCAGATTCAGCTTTGCGCCAAGCCTTACAAGATATTATCGCTGAAGAAGGCGTAGTTAGAGCACAAACCTATGCAGATGTTGTAACTATTTTAAAAGAAGCAGACCAAAACCCAGCACACAGCAATCAGGTTTGGTTACTCTATACGGAAGAAGGAAGAGCAAAATTGGATTATCAAACCAGTTCAGATAATAATGGGAAATGGAACCGAGAACATACATATCCTCGATCTCGAGGTGGCTTTGATAGTCTTGAAGATTTAGATGATATTGCAGATGGCAAAGATATATTTTGGAATACCACTGCTGACTCCCTTCGTCACGGAAATTCTGATGCTCACGCTCTAAGAGCTGCTGATGCCATTGAGAACAGCATTAGAAACAATCAGCATTATGGCCAATATATTGGTCCTTCAGGAACCTTAGGAAGTTTTTATGGTGATGTTGCCAGAAGTGTTTTGTACATGGCAGTTCGGTACAATGGCTTAGAGGTTGTAAATGGTTTTCCAGAAGGCACAGAAGGTGAGTTGGGAGATTTGGCAACCTTATTGAATTGGCATCGCAATGATCCGCCTGATGATTTTGAGATGAATAGAAATAATATAGTTTATACATGGCAGTTCAATAGAAATCCTTTTATTGACCAACCAGATTTGGTTGAATACATTTGGGGAAATATGGTAGGCGAAACTTGGGATCAAAACTTAAGTATTGATGAGGTCAATGAATTGCATTTGAAAGTGTATCCTAATCCTACCGAAAGTAGAGTTTATGTAAAAGGGATTCTAAGTGATGCTGAAATTGATTTGTTTTCTGTTGAAGGACGAAAACTATCATCTTTTAAGTTAAGTTCTGATAGTAATTATATTGATTTTAATTTACCTAGCGGAATCTATCTGATGCATATTATTTCTGAAGGAAAATCAAGCATTCAAAGGATTGTTATAAATTAATAAAAAAAAAGAGGCTTCAATAAAGGAAGCCTCTTTTTAACCAACCTAACCTCAAATAAAAAGGCTAATCTTTTTTCTTTTTTGTGGTGACTACAATAACACCATCTTTCCCTTTATCGCCATATTTTTCAGTAGCAGATTTTCCTTTGAGAACATTGACAGATTCAATATTGTCTGTATCTAGATTGTCAAACTCCTTTTTAGTGACTTCTTTACCATCAATTATAAATAAAGCTTTGTTATTGTCTCCTGAGATAAAAATTTTATTTCCCCCTTTTCCAATAGATTGAAAAGCAATAATATCGTCAGTATCTTTATGCCAAAGTGTATTGCCTGAAGACTCAATAATTACTTTGCCTTTTTTATCATCTGACCAAAGTGTACTTCCAGAGGATTTTATAATTACTTTTCCATCCTTGTCGTCGTTACCATGAATAAAGATATTGCCATCTTTACTTTTAGATTGAATAGTTACATTTCCTTTTAGTTTAAAAAGTTTGCCATCTGTTTCCAAAGTATCAGCCTTAATGATGTCGTAAGTTTCTCCTTCTTTCCCTTTTAATTCAAATACTTTCCCATCGTCATCATCAGAAATTATAAACGTGTTTTTACCATTATTAGCTTTTTTTAGTTCGTGAACTTTTCCACCGCTTTTAATAATGATTTTATCATCATCTTCTATCACTTCATGGTCTTTAACATGTTCTTTGTCAATGCTATAGACAAAAACATTGTCGCCTTTTCCAGCTTTTTCAAACGTTACTACACCATCTTTATGGGTGTATATATAATCCCTGTTTCCTGTGTCTTTACCATTTCCGATTGAAATTGAGTTTTCGTGAACCGCTATAGTAATAGGTAAAATGCCATTATCGTGATTCTGATGAAAAGTGGTATTGGAATTTTTGCTTTTAGCTGAAATTGCTATAGCAACAATCTCATTGTTTTTATTTCTTTTAATTTTAGAAAATTTTAAAGTAACACCTTCTTTCTTAAAAGAATCAACCAAGGCATCTAAGTCGCTATCTGTCATGTCTTTTGTTATAACAGATTGCAAATCCTTAACAGTTTCTCTTTTGCTGTTAATTTCGCTTGCTGCTTTTTTTTCTGTTTTTGGAAGTGTATTGGCTACACTCACATTTGCTTCAATATTTGTAGATTCAAAATCATTCAGGTCTAAAGCTGTGCTTGTGCTTTGACTTGTATTCACTTTTTCTACATAAATTTCTTTTGTATTAAAACTCATTAGAAACACAGCTAAGGCTGGAAGGACTAATAAAAATTTTAACTGATTTCTGTTGTTTGATCTGTTTTTGTGTAACATAACGATTCGTTTTTTGATTAATGAATTGTAAAAATTATTGGTTATTGCCATTTGATAATTTGGAACACTAGTTTTTAATAATAAATGTTGATAGCTTTTTTTGCAATTTGTAATGGCTTGAGCATTTTTGTCTGCAATGAACTCTAAGTTTTGACGTAAATCTTTTTTGTAAAGCCATATAAACGGATTGAACCACAGCAAAATGCTTGTCAATTCAACCAATAAAATATCGATGGAATGCAATTGTTTTGCATGCACTTTTTCATGTGCGATTATTTGCTCTAATTCTGTGTCGTTAAATTGACTCGGATTAAATACTATCCAATTGAAAAATGAAAAAGGTGATAAGGCTTTTTTTGTAATGACATAGACATAAGAAGCGACTCGTTGTTTTGTGCTATTAATAAATAATAGAACTAGTGAGCTAAATTGAAACAAAAATCGACCTAAGAAAAACAGCACACCAATTAAATAGGCGTAAGTTAATATGGTTGTTAAGCTAATAGCGTTGTCTACTACTATTGGTTGTGAGTTGGTATCACTGATTGCAAAAGCACTTTCAGTAATAATAGGCTCAACTTCAATATATTTTGGAATTACTATTAAAGGTAAAACAAAAGCTGCTATTAAACCGATGAATAAAAAGGATCTGTTAGACTCAAAGAAGGTTTCACGATTTAAAAACAATTTGTAACATGCGTAAAACAAGATAAGGATGGCACTTACTTTTATTAAATATTCCATGATTATTTATTGTTTTCAATGAGATTGATAATTTCTTTTAATTCTTCAACACTAATTTTTTCTTCTTTAGCAAAAAAGGAGACTACATTTTTGTAAGAGCTATTAAAATAATTGTCAATAGCTGTGTTAAAAAAACGCTTTCTGTAATCTTCTTTTTTTATTATAGGAAAGTATTGGTGTGTTTTTCCATAAGCTGTATAACTTACATAACCTTTGTCTTCCAAGTTTCTAACAATAGTGGATAAGGTGTTGTAATGTGGTTTGTCTTCCGAGATTTCTGCAAGGATATCTTTTACAAAAGCTTTTTCAAGCTTCCATAATATTTGCATGATTTCTTCTTCTTTGTTTGTGAGTTTTTGCATGATTATTTTTTAAGGTCTTTTAATGCGTTTTTTGCTGATTCTAAATTTGGTCTTATTGTTAATGCTTTTTCATAAGCTTCAATGGCTTCCTCTTTCTTGCCTGACTTTGCAAGTGCTTCGCCATAACTGTCCCAACAATTGGCTATGTCAGGAAATAGTTCTGTATTCAACTTAAATAATTCAACCGCTTTGTCAACTTCATTAGCTTCATATAAATAGGCATAACCTAAAGCATTTAAAATAATATCTTTTGGGTCTTCAGGATGAAAGTTAATAGTAAGCTCTTCAAAATTTGCTTTTATAAATTCAGCTCCATTTTTATTGAAAGCCTCTCTTACATTTTGTATGGCTGGAGCTTGAGGTTTATTTGGTGTTTCTCCTCTTGATAAGGCTAAAATATCTAGTGCTATATGTTCTGCGACTGGTTCATCCATATTGGCAAATACAATAATAGTGAAGTCGTTGCTTACAACTTGATAAAGCGCTGTATTAAAACCTTCAAAACCACCAGCTGATCCTGTTGCTTTACCATCAGGTAACTCTTTTAAATAGTTGAAAAAAGGATCGTTAGATTTTGCCTCTTCACTCAAAAGCAAATCATCATAATAGTAAGATCTGTAAAATGTCATGATGTCTTCAGTGGTTGATAAAAACCCACCATCAGGATTTGGTATGTCTTGCATAGGAGCAGATTCTTCCAACTCACCAAGAGGAGAATAATAATAACCATGAGCAATCCTATTTTCCAAACCACTAAATTCATTTAAATAGGTGTTTTTTAGGTTTAGAGGTTTAACGATGCGTTCATTTACATTGTCAAAGTAAGATGTTCCAGAAACCTTTTCTATTACTGCACCTAATATAACATAGCCTAAATTTGAGTAGTCTTGTTCTGCTCCAGGTTCAAAATTTAGCTCGTATGATTTAGCGCGTTCAACAATGGCGTTAAGTTTTCGTTCGTTTAGTGGTAAATCAAAATAATCACGAGTGTGATAATCTGCAAAGCCTGATTCATGGTTGAGTAAATGATTAATGGTAATCTTATCGGCATTCGGATCTTTAAATCCGGAAATATATTGAGTGAGCTTGTCATCTAAATTTAACTTGCCTTCTGCTGCCAATTGTTTTACCACAATAGAGGTAAAGGTTTTGTTCATGGAACCAATATCAAATAGCGTATTGATGGTATTTGCTGTATTGGTTTCCCTGTTTGCTAAACCATACGCATTGTGAAATTGTATATTTCCTTTTTCAGCAACTAAAATGATACCTGAAAATATTTCAAGGTCTAAATAATCTTGAACAACAGCTTCAATTTTTTCTGATAGTTCTGTTATATGCTCATTGCTTGTTATTTCTTGTTTCTCTTCTTTATTTTTACAACCTATTAATGTTAATGATAAAAGAAGTATAACTATATACGATTTCATTATAAAGTGTAATTTCTGATAGTTGATTCAAACATATAACTATTTTTATAGTTATACAACTATTAACGTAGTTATTTAACTATTATTTTAGTTTTTGTTGTGATTTTTTAAGAAAAAACACTAATTAATTACTTTAGAGGTAATTCTTTTTATATTCGCAAAAAATAGATTTAATGAGCTTTGTTTTAGTTGTCCTCGGATTTATTCTTCTTGTGATAGGAGGAGAGTTTTTAGTTAGAGCATCGGTAGGACTGTCATTTAAGTTAAGCATTTCAAAGTTTGTTATTGGCATGACAGTTGTGTCATTTGCAACATCAGTTCCTGAGTTGCTGGTAAGTCTTAATGCTGCGCTTTCGGGTTCGCCAGCAATTGCTATTAATAATGTTGTAGGGTCAAATATTGCCAATATTGGTTTGGTGCTTGGAATTACTGCCATTGTGGGAAGTATTTCAGTTTCTAAGGCATTTTACAGGCTAAATTGGCCAGTTATGATGCTTTTTTCTATTATGTTATATTATTTTCTATATAATGACAATCAACTGGTATTTTGGGAAGGCTTGTTTTTATTTATTGCCTTAATCGCATTTGTCTATATTTTATTAAGTCAGGCAAAAAAAGACACTTATGTAGAAGAAGTTGACGAAACACTTGCTATTGTATCTTATTTTAAAATAATTATGTGGTTGCTTATTGGTGGTGTGTCACTTTATTTTGGCTCAGAATGGTTAGTAAGTGGAGCTATAGATATGGCGGAAATTTTAGGTGTTAGTGAGGCAGTTATATCTGTTTCTGTAATTGCAATTGGTACAAGTGTTCCAGAATTGGCAGCTTCAGTTATTGCGGCAGCGAAACAGGAAAAAGCTATTTCTTTAGGAAATTTAATAGGCTCAAATATTTTTAATATTGGTTCTGTTTTAGGGCTTACGTCAATGATTAAAACCATTCCTGTAACAGAACCGGAAATTCTTACTAGGGATATTTTCTGGATGATTGCATTTGCAGCTGTATTAATTCCGCTCGTCTTAATTCCAAAACAGCATGAAATAACCAGGTCAAATGGATTTATGCTTGTTCTTGGTTACGGAATATTTATATTTTTAGTCTTTACCTAGTAAAATTTATAGGTTATTAACTGTATTTTATCGATTTGTTTATAATTAACCCTATTTTTTCATGGGTTAAAATACAAAACACATACTTTTTTCATACATTTGCCCTTTAAAATTTAAAATAATAAAATTTATAGTATGTCAACCTTAAGATTTCACGCAATCAAAGAAACGTTAACTCGTACTCCTCTTAAAATAGAAGAAAAAGAACGTCGTTCCGCAATTTTTGGTAATAACGTTTTTAATGAAGCAACAATGAGGCAGTATTTAACTAAAGAAGCATACAATAGTGTAATGGATGCTGTTGAAAAAGGTTCAAAAATTGAAAGATCAGTTGCAGATCATATTTCAACTGGAATGAAAGAATGGGCAATTTCAAAAGGTGTAACACATTACACGCATTGGTTTCAGCCTTTAACAGGAGCAACAGCTGAAAAGCATGATGCCTTTTTTGAAACTATTGGAAATGGGTTGGCGATTGAAAAATTTGGAGGCGGACAATTAGTACAGCAAGAGCCAGATGCATCTTCGTTCCCAAATGGAGGTATTAGAAATACCTTTGAGGCTCGTGGTTATACAGCTTGGGATCCAACATCCCCAGCATTTATATATGAAACAACATTGTGTATTCCTACAGTATTTGTTGCTTATACAGGTGAAGCACTTGATTATAAAACACCTTTGTTAAGAGCTTTGCAAGCGGTTGATAATGCTGCTGTAGCTGTAGCAAAATATTTTGATAAAAATATAAAAAAAGTGAATGCTTCTTTAGGTTGGGAACAAGAATACTTTTTAGTTGACAGTGCTTTAGTGGCAGCACGACCTGATATTACCTTAACAGGAAGAACACTTTTAGGGCATTCGCCAGCTAAAGGGCAACAACTGGACGATCATTATTTCGGTACCATTCCAAATCGTGCCATGTCGTTTATGCGCGACCTTGAAAAAGAATGTATGTTGTTGGGAATTCCTGTAAAAACAAGACATAATGAGGTAGCTCCAAATCAATTTGAGCTAGCGCCAATATATGATGAAGCTAATTTGGCAGTGGACCATAATTCGTTATTAATGGATGTGATGGATAAAATTGCAGGACGACATAATTTTAAAGTGCTGTTCCATGAAAAGCCTTTTGCTGGTGTAAATGGTTCAGGAAAACATAATAACTGGAGCTTGAGTACAGATACTGGAATAAATTTATTAGGCCCAGGAAAAACACCTATGAGCAATTTACAGTTTTTAACCTTTTTCATTAATACTATTAAGGCTGTACACGAGTATGAAGGATTGCTTAGGGCATCCATAGCAAGTGCAAGCAATGACCATCGTTTAGGAGCAAATGAAGCGCCTCCAGCAATCATTTCAGTGTTTATTGGAGATCAGTTAACAAAAGTTCTTAATGACCTTGAAAGTGTGACTAAAGGAAAATTATCACCTGAAGAAAAAACAGACTTAAAATTAAACGTCGTAGGAAAAATCCCTGAAATCCTATTGGATAATACAGATAGAAACAGAACATCTCCTTTTGCATTTACAGGTAATAAATTTGAGTTTAGGGCAGTTGGTTCAACAGCAAACTGTGCAAATCCTATGACTGTTTTAAATTCTATCATGGCTAAACAATTAATTGATTTTAAAGCTGAGGTTGATGCTTTAATCGAAAAGAAAGACATGAAAAAAGATGATGCCATTTTTAATGTGTTACGCGAATACATCAAAACATCTAAAAATATCCTTTTTGAAGGAAATGGTTATAGTGATGAATGGCAAATAGAAGCTAAAAAACGAGGTTTGAGCAACAACAAAACTACTCCAGAAGCATTAAAAGCAAGAATGACTAAGAAAAATATTAGTTTGTTTGAGGAACTGGGTGTGATGAACAAGGTAGAAATTGAAGCACGTTACGAAATTGAAGTAGAGGAATATGCCTTAAGAATACAAATAGAAGGAAGGGTTTTAGGAGATATTGCTAGAAATCATGTGGTGCCAACTGCAGTTAGATATCAAAATAGACTAATTGAAAATGTGAGAGGTCTTAAAGATATATATGGTAAGGATTTTAAAAAATATGCAAAAGAGCAGATGGTGCTTATCCAAGAAATTTCTGGACATATAGAAGCCATTAATTCAGGAGTTACCAAAATGACCAATGAACGTAAAAAGGCTAATACTATTGAAGATTCTGAAAAAAGAGCAGAAACATATTGCCACAAAGTGAAGCCTTTATTTGATGTCATTCGTTATAGCTGTGATAAGTTAGAGCTATTAATTGATGATGAACTTTGGCCATTGACAAAGTATAGGGAATTGCTGTTTACAAAATAGTATTAACAACGCTTTAAAAAGCCTCAATTATGAGGCTTTTTTTACAAATTTTGGTCAATTTGTAAATTTATTCTTACTTTTCGCGTGCTATTCGTCGATGCTTTTTCATAAAATTTTCAGTATTTCAACTAATTATTTTCACAACTTATCGAAATTATAACCTAAACAGTGCCTGTAGCAATTCAACATGATATTTCGTGTCCTTATTTTTCTTAAATTTGTATTGCTATTAATCTATATTTTAAAAAATGAAAAAGTTACTACTAAGTGTTGCTGCACTCATGTTTGCAACCCTTTTATTCTCTCTTGGAGATTCTAGTGATAATAAAAAAGAGGTATCTAAAGATAATCCTATTGTGGTTGTAAATGACGTTAATTTGGCATCTTAAAAATAAGATCTAAATTAATCAGCAATAAAATTTTGATAAACCTTAAGTATTGTTCTAATTTGAAACATGCTTAAGGTTTTTTAATTAGAACTATTTGATTTCTAGTAAATAGACATATTTTTTACTAAATCCTTTTGCTCATTCCTTTCATTTATTATATTCGCAAACCCTTAAATCTTATGTGAATACAAGTTGCCTGCTTGATTAATAGCATGAGATTATGAGTGCAACGTTATTTCAACGTGTTTTTTTAGTTAGTATTTTTTTGATTTCTGGCAGTTGTGTTTTTGCACAAAAGCAAGATAGCTTATCGAGCAAGTCTTATAAGATATCAAGATTTGGAAATGAGTTAAGAGGAAAAAATGCCTTGTCCTTAGGTATTGGAACTTCTGTAATGAATGGAGATTTAGCCAATCCAATGTTTGAAATTTATAGTCATATAGGCTATAAACGATTCTTAGGTTCTGCTGTTGCAATCAATTTCGGTTACCATAAATTCAATTTGGCTTTTGAAGATGTTTTTAACGAAGGCTTTATGTCTTTCGATATCAATCTGGAATGGTATATATCGCCACATCGTACATTTACACCATTTATTTTTGCCGGAGGAGGTTATCATGCGGCCAATTACTTTGAAACTACAGAAACAAAAATTCAAGGAGGTGTTGGTATCGAGTATTTAATGACCGAACGTATTGGTTTAAAACTTTTTGGAGACTATAATTATATGTTCACTGATGAGGTTGATGGATTGGTTTTTGGCGATTCTGATGATGCTTATTGGCGAATTGCACTTGGATTAAACATTTATTTTGGTAATTATTTACCTAATAGACTAGCTGATAAAATACCAACTGTTATTAATTCAAATCAACTAGCAGATGACTATTAATAATTAATTACAATCCTTACTTTTGCATACCAATATAAAGCAACACAATGAGTAACGAAGTAAGTAAAAGATATGCGCAACGTGGCGTTTCAGCCTCAAAAGAAGATGTGCATAATGCTATTAAGAATATTGATAAAGGGCTCTTTCCAAAAGCTTTTTGTAAAATCGTTCCTGACTATCTAACAAATGATGACAATTATTGCTTGATCATGCATGCTGATGGTGCAGGTACAAAGTCGTCCCTTGCATATATGTATTGGAAAGAAACTGGAGATATTTCGGTCTGGAAAGGTATCGCTCAAGATGCTTTGATTATGAATATTGATGATCTTTTGTGTGTTGGAGCTACAGATAATATTATGTTGTCTTCTACTATTGGTAGAAATAAAAATCTCATTCCAGGTGAAGTCATTTCTGCCATCATAAACGGAACAGAAGAGCTTATACAAGATTTAAAATCTTTTGGAGTGACCATTCATTCCACAGGAGGAGAAACGGCTGATGTTGGTGATTTGGTAAGAACTATTATTGTAGATTCTACAGTCACTGCTAGAATGGAACGCAAAGACGTTATTGACAATGCTAATATAAAAGCAGGTGATGTCATAGTAGGATTGGAAAGTTTTGGACAAGCCTCTTATGAAAAAGAGTATAATGGAGGTATGGGAAGTAATGGTTTAACCTCTGCTCGTCATGATGTTTTTCATAACTATTTAGCTTCAACGTATCCTGAAAGTTTTGATGCATCTGTACCAAAAGAGTTGGTGTATTCTGGGCAAATGAAATTAACTGATAAGGTTGAAAATTCCCCTATTGATGCTGGTAAATTAGTATTGTCCCCAACCAGAACTTACGCTCCAATCATCAAAAAGATACTTTCAAAATTTGATAGTGAAACAGTTCATGGTATGGTGCATTGCAGTGGAGGAGCTCAAACAAAAATCCTTCATTTTATTGACGAGCTCCACATTGTAAAAGATAATATGTTTCCAATTCCACCTTTGTTCAAATTAATTCAAGAGCAATCAAAAACCGATTGGAAAGAAATGTACCAAGTGTTCAATTGCGGACATCGCATGGAATTGTATGTGTCTCCAGAAATTGCTGAAGACATCATTTCTATTACTAAATCGTTTAGCGTTGATGCTCAGATAATTGGTCGCGTTGAAGCAAGTAATTCAAAAAAACTTACAATAAAAAGCCAATTTGGCGTTTTTAACTATTAAACCGCTTAAAATTAAATTACATGTTTTCTAGATTTTCAAAAAAGCATAGTATTATACTCATGCTGGTAATTTCTTCATTTTCTTTCGCAAATAATGGTCACTTTAAATCAAATGACAGCACTAAAGTTCTCGTTGATAGTTTACGCCCTGGATGGAAAGAGTTCAATAGAGCAAGTTTGGATATAAGTGAAGTGGCATTTGTAAACTGGAACGCTGGTGGATCTAATTCTATTTCAGGTCTTTTCGGATTGGAATCTGGAAGAAGCTATAAAAAAGGACACATGGTTTGGGAGAATAGAGTTGCCGCTAGAATCGGACTTAACAAACAGCAAGAGCAAAGCCTCAGGAAAACAGATGATATATTAGAGCTCAACTCTAGGTTTGGGTTTAGAAAGGATACGATATCTAATTGGTATTATTCAGCAAACTTCAGCTTTAAAACACAATTTGCCAATGGTTATAATTATGCTAATAGTGATAGTGAACCTATTTCAAGATTTATGGCTCCAGCTTATTTGTTTTTGGGTGTGGGAACGGTTTATGGTGAGCACATTGAAGAGTTTTCAGCTTATATGTCGCCATTAACGCTTAAATCGACCTTTGTTTTAGATCAAAATTTGGCTAATGCTGGATCGTTTGGTGTAACTCCTGCTGAATATGACGATGAAGGAAACTTATTGTCGGAAGGCAGAAAATATAGAAGAGAATTTGGCATTTTGCTAACCAGTGGATATGAATCTGAAGTTATGGAGAACATTTCTGTTAGAAACGAACTAAGTCTTTATACGGATTATTTAAATGATTTTGGAAATTTCGATGTCGATTGGCAAGTAAATTTAAAATTTATAGTTAATGACTTTGTAAAAGCGTCTTTAGGCTCCCATTTAAAGTATGATAATGATATTAAAATCATTAACGAAAATATGGAAACTGAAGAAGATGAAGTTTCAGGTGCTAAGGTGCAATGGAAACAACTTTTAGGTCTTGGAGTTTCAATTGACTTTTAAAAAAATATTTCAATTATTTGTTAACTTTTTTTTGTTGATAAATTTTAGTTTGCTCATATTCAATTATTTAAGATTAATTTTTGTAAACTTTATGACTTTTGTCATGTTTCAAGTTTAAAATTTTTACGTTATTTACAACTTCTAAAATAAGTGTGAAATTCTTAAATTAATCCAACAACATGCAAATACAAACCCAACCTATTGTAAAACCTAAAACTTACTCTCAAGAAGACGCTTTTGAAGCTTCTGTAAACTATTTTAATGGCGACGATTTAGCTGCTCGCGTTTGGATTAATAAATACGCCCTAAAAGATTCTGAAGGCAATTTGTATGAACTGACTCCAAACGATATGCATAGACGAATTGCAAAAGAAATTGCAAGAATCGAGTCGCGTTACCCAAATCCCTTATCTGAAGACACTATTTTTGATTTAATCAAAGATTTTAAATACATCGTACCACAAGGAAGTCCTATGGCTGGAATTGGTAATCCTTACCAAATTGCATCGCTTTCCAACTGTTTTGTTATAGGAAACGAAGGCAATTCTGATTCCTATGGTGGCATTATGAAAATTGATCAAGAACAAGTACAACTTATGAAACGTCGTGGAGGTGTTGGTCACGATTTGTCTCACATTCGTCCTAAAGGCTCTCCTGTAAAAAACTCGGCGTTAACTTCAACAGGTATCGTGCCTTTTATGGAGCGTTATTCTAATTCAACAAGAGAGGTTGCACAAGATGGTCGTCGTGGAGCGCTTATGTTATCAGTGTCTATCAACCATCCAGATTCCGAAGATTTTATCGATGCCAAACTGGAACAAGGTAAGGTTACTGGAGCCAATGTTTCGGTTAGAATTGATGATGAATTTATGAAAGCTGTAAAAACCAGCTCTACATATACACAGAAATATCCAATTTTCAGTACCAACCCTAAATTTTCAAAAACCATTGAAGCCAATAAACTTTGGAAAAAAATTGTTCACAACGCATGGAAATCGGCAGAACCAGGTATTTTATTTTGGGATACAATTATCAACGAATCAGTTCCTGATTGCTATGCAGATTTAGGTTACAAAACGGTTTCCACAAACCCTTGTGGTGAAATTCCTTTGTGTCCTTATGACTCATGCCGATTGTTGGCGATAAACTTGTTTTCTTATGTTGAAAATCCTTTTACTGATAAAGCTGAATTTAATTTCGAATTATTCAAAAAACACATTCATGTGGCGCAACGCATCATGGATGATATTATCGATTTGGAATTGGAGAAAATCGATGCTATTATCGCTAAAATAGATGCTGATCCAGAATTGGATGAAGTTAAAGCGACCGAAAGAAACCTATGGTTGAATATTAAAACCAAAGCCAACGAAGGTCGTAGAACCGGAATTGGTATTACTGCCGAAGGTGATATGTTGGCAGCTTTAGGAATTAAATATGGTAGTAAGGACGGAAATGCCTTTTC
>JAUIGO010000083.1 GCA_030429955.1 Bacteroidia bacterium | reverse complement strand
AGTTTGTTTTTTGTTGCCGTACTCTTTTTTACGTAACTATCCAATAACCTAAAGAGTTGTAAGCATTCTGCATGTACTTCTGTTAATGCATTATACAAGGGCACTTCGTTTACTGTGCCATATTCACCGTGTATACTAACCTTATTTCTCTCTTTTGTTCTTTCTGATTAATACTTAAATTTAGTGAATTACAAACTTAAGATGTGTATAATTCATTGCTAGTTATAGCCTACTTACGAAAGTCCTTTACAACTTATCCAACTGGTTACTGGTATTATCCTCACTAATGGTCCAAAAGAAGCCAATAAAAAAGAACTGGTCTGCAGCTGGTTTTAAAGCTCTACTTGCAAAATTGCCATTCATATTTGGTGTATCTGCATATTGGTAGCCGTTAATGTTTTTAAACCCAGTGACATTGTTTATTGAGAAATACAGTATTTTTTGCTGACTGATTAAGTAAGCCCAATTTAAACTCAAGTTATTATACGACTTTGTTTTTTGGTTGAGAAAACCTTCCATGTTTGGGTTGGTATAAGTACGTCCAGAACCAAAGGTATAACTAAAACCAACTTGACTTTTCCAGTCAGTGATAAAGTATTTTCCAACTACAGATAGGTTGTGTGTATTCGCGAAATTGGGTTGTGCTTCCATTGGATAATTTCTGTAATTACGCTTAGAATCTAAATACGAATAGCTCACCCAATAGTCTGTGTTTTTGATGCTTTTGTTATCACGCCAAAACAAATCGATACCTTTGGCAAAGCCATAACCATCATTTGAAAAATTGGTATCAAAATCGGTAAACTCATCATCGTACTTTAACAAATTATCATAATCTTTATAATAAGCTTCAGCTCTAAAAATGCGTCCTTCTGAATTGAATTGATAATTTAATATATAATGACTAGTGTTTTGTGATTCGATATCTTGTGTAAACTTCAGAACATTGCTTTGTGGATTTTGATAAAAGCTTCCATACGCTAAAGAAACCTGACTTTTAGCTGATGTTTTATACGCTAAAGACAATCGTGGTGATACTGTAAACTCACTAAATAACGAGGTGTTTTCGGCTCGTACACCAGCTTTTAAAGCAAACTTTTTAGAGAAAATCACATCAGCTTCAGCAAAGGTTGCAAAGATGTTATTATTATAGCCATAATCGGTTTTTACAACAAAGTCTGAAGCATATTCTTCGTTAAAATTCGTGGTAAAGTATTCACTTCCAAAATAGAGTTTCAGTCTATTGCTTATTCTCTTTTTCAATTTAAATTTAAAATGCGCTGAGTGCTCTTGGTCACGTATATCGTTATCAATGATATTAATATTCTCATCAGCGTAGGTATAACTCATGCCGCCAAAAACTGTCCATGTATCGTTTAGCATTCCTTGATAAGAGCTATTCACATAAAGGTTATTGTTCTTTAATTTAAAATGGACACCATCATCATAATTGATATCTTCCTGAGTCAATTCAAAATTTGAAGTATCAAACGCTGTATATAGTTTAAACAATCCGTTATCGAATTTTTGTCTAAACACTGCTTCGCCAGCAAGGCCTTCATAAGGTTTTTTCCAATCGTTTCTATCTGGAAACAGTTCATTATAAGGTGCTAAATTAATATAGGATGCATTGATGCTTAACGAGCTTTTATCCCATTTTTGAGTGTTTCCAAGCGTACCTCCAACCGTCATAATACCAATATCAGTTTTCTCTTGATCTGGTTCGTCAATAGTATTTAAAAGCAACACAGACGATAAGGCTTGACCATATTCAGCCGAATAACCTCCAGTTGAAAAGGTAATACCATCAAATAAAAATGGTGAATAACGACCTCTTGTTGGTGTATTGTTAGTCGTTGGCGCATAAGGAGTAAACACACGGATACCATCAATAAATATTTGGGTTTCTTCGGCTTCACCACCACGTACAAACAACCTGCCATCCTCAGCAACTGTGGCTGTTCCTGGTAAGGTTTGTAAAGCACCAACAAAATCGCCTAAAGCACTTGCTGTAGTGACTACATCCAATGGTTTTAAAGCATTTACTTTACTGTTATCTCCAGCTTGGAATGTACCAGCCGAAAGAACTACTGCATCTAAAGTATTAACATCTTCTTTTAATTCTATTTTTAAATCTTTCATAAAAGAAATGTCGCCAAGCATGGCAAACGTCTCATAAGACAAATAGGAAACGATTAAGGTTTGTGTTCCAGTTTCTGAAGTAGTAAAACTAAATTTACCTTCTTGGTCTGTGGTAGTTCCGTCATAAGTTCCTTCAAGGTATACATTGGCGCCTTCAATAGGAATATTTTTGTTATTGGTAACGGTTCCATTAATGGACGATTGCGCTTGTATTGAGACACTTAAAATTAAAACGAAAATGGTTAATAATGATTTCATAATTAATCTGTTTGTATTTTGATTGATGTTTCAAAAGTGAAAAACAATAGGTATTTTAGAAACTTATTTATACCGAATTGTAATAATTTAAGGATGAATTGATACATTTGATAAAAAAGCATCAAAGTGAAGCTTACCAAATTAGAAAAATCGTTTACTGCGCTCTTCTTTGTCATTGTAGTAATTGAGCTCTTATCGTCAACATTGAAAGCATTGAGTAGCTTTCATAATGTTGCCAAACCGCTTATTGTTATTTCTTTGATTCTCTTCTTTTTTTTAGATGGAAAGCAATTGGCAAACAAAACCAGGCGAAAAATGCTGTTGGCTCTAACATTTTCTTTAGTTGGTGATGTGTTGTTAATGTTTGATCATGTTTCTATAAATTATTTTCTTACTGGATTAATTTCCTTTTTATTGGTTCATGTTTTTTACATCTTGGTTTTTCTTGAAAAAAAGAACAGTTTAAAAAAAACAATACCATTCATTACCATACTAATTATTTATGCTTTAGGACTTTTTTATGTATTGAAAGATGGCTTAGACAATATGCTAATTCCCGTAATAATATACATTTTGGTAATTTTAGCTATGGTCATTGCTGCTTCTTTACGAAAAGAGAACGTACCTAACATAAGTTATAACCTTGTACTTATTGGCGCACTGTTTTTTATAATTTCTGACAGTATTATCGCTGTCAATAAATTTTATGGGAAAGTTCCATACGAACATTTACTAATTATGAGCACCTATGCTTTAGCTCAATACTGCATTGTGATGGGAGTTTTAAAACAAAAAAACTAGGTGTTTTCTTTTTTAAAAGGTCTGATGATAAGCCTTGCTGCTTTATCAAAATTGATGTAGTTATAGGTCCAGTTAAAAAAGGTAATCACTCTGTTTCTAAAACCAACCAAAGACATTAGGTGGACAAACATCCATACAAACCAAGCAAAAAAGCCTGCAAACTTGTAATGTTTCAAATCAACAACAGCTTTGTTTCTTCCAATGGTTGCCATAGATCCTTTGTCTTTATAAACAAATGGTTTTAAGGGTTGGTTATTGACAAGTCTGAGTAAATTTTTACCTAATAATTTTCCTTGTTGAATAGCGGGTTGTGCAACTTGAGGATGTCCTTTAGGATAAGCTTCGGTTTCCATATATGCAATATCACCTAATGCAAAAATGTTGTTATAGCCTTCCACTTGATTAAACTGATTCACTTTATATCTGTTAATTCTATCAACAAGTGACGCTTCTTTTAAGCCATTTACAGCATCACCTGTAACTCCTGCAGCCCAAATGAGTGTTTCAGACTCTAATGTTAAATCAGAGTTGGTAGCAACCGTAAAACCATTATATTCTTTAACAAATGTATTGCAATGCGCTTGCACACCTAAGTTTTTTAAAAATTGCTCAGCTTTTATAGAAGCATGCTTGCTCATTGGTGGCAGCACTCTATCATTTCCTTCAAGTAAATGAATTTGCATACAGCTACTATCTAAATCCGGATAATCACGAGGTACAATATGGTTTTTCAATTCAGCAATCGCTCCAGCAAGCTCAACTCCTGTTGGTCCTCCTCCAACAATCACAAAATTCAATAAGGCCTTGCGTTCTTCAAGTGTATTGGCAATTGTTGCCTTTTCAAAATTTTGCAGTATTAAGCTTCTAATGTTTAAAGCCTGAGGCACTTTTTTCATTGGCATGCTATTGGCTTCAATGTTTTTGTTACCAAAAAAATTGGTTTTGGTTCCAGTAGCAATTACTAAGTAATCATAGGTTAAGTTTCCAATATTAGTCTCAACCACTTGCGATAAGGTATCTATATAACTAACCTCAGCCAATCTGAAAAAAGAATGTTTATGATTTTTTATGATTTTCCGAAGTGGATATGCTATGGAATCTGGCTCTAATCCAGCTGTGGACACTTGGTATAAAAGGGGTTGAAACGTATGATAATTATCTTTATCCAACAATACAACCTGCATTTTTTTATTGGCCAAAGTTTTTGCTAAGTTAATACCTGCAAAACCACCTCCAATGATGACAACCCTTGGAAATTCTGACTTGGGAATATTCATGAGAAAGTCTTGAAAATTATATCTATCAAAGATACGATATAAGGTTTGCAAACCCTATTTTTGAATATTAATTTAAGCCAGTTGTAACAAATTTAAACTTAAAGCTACTTACAAGTAACTAACAAACCAAATTGAACAAAGAATTAGAACATAGTTTTGTTGAATTGCTTGAAAAGCATCAAAATATTGTACATAAAGTTTGCAGACTCTATACAAACAATTATGATGCTCACAACGATTTATTTCAAGAAATCACTATACAACTTTGGAAAGCCTATCCGAAATTTCGTGGTGATGCAAAATTTAGTACTTGGATGTATCGTGTTGGCTTAAACACAGCAATAACGCTCTATAGGAAATCTAAACGAAGGATAA
Source organism: Bacteroidia bacterium (assembly GCA_030429955.1). Classification (GTDB taxonomy): domain Bacteria; phylum Bacteroidota; class Bacteroidia; order Flavobacteriales; family Flavobacteriaceae; genus CAJQLB01. The sequence continues at coordinate 2,270 of JAUIGO010000083.1, read as the reverse complement.
ACACTCAAGATTTTAGTGATGTACAATTTAAGATTTCAGCTGAAGCTTATGACGATACTGAAGAGCAACAACTAAAACTATTGTACAATGCTGTTAGGCAGTTAAATGACATTGAAAAAGCATTGGTTTTCTTGTATTTGGAAGACAAAAACTATAACGAAATAAGTGAAACATTAGGAATAAGCGAAGTGAATGCGAGAGTAAAAATGAATAGAGTGAAAAACAAGCTAAAAACTATTTTAAATCCGTAATACTATGGATGAATTAGAATTATTAAAAAAAGATTGGCAAAAGGAAGATAATAACTATCCAAAGCTAACGTATAATGAAATTTATAAGATGATCTTAAAAAAATCATCTTCCATTGTGAAGTGGATTTTTATTATAAGCATACTTGAATTTGTGCTTTGGTCTGTAGTGTCTTTCTTTTTAAAAGATGCAGATTACAATCAACGCTTTAAAGAATACCATGCTGAGAGTATCATGATGCCCTTTATAATACTTGGTTATGTTATCATTGCTTATTTTTTATACAAGTTCTTCATGAATTACAGAACCATTTCTGTTACTGACAATGCCAAAGTTTTAATGGAAAATATTTTAAAAACCAGACGCACTGTAAGACATTATGTTGCTATAAATTTGGGCTACATGGTTGTCTCTATATTTGTTGTATTAGGCATTCAATTTAATAGAGACGAGCAAATGATTTCAGTTATTGAAAAAGCTTCAGCCAATGGAGAACTATTTAAATTTTATGCCATTACAATTATTATAGTATTATTGGTAATTGCTGTTTTAATAGGTTTATTCTTATTGTTTTATTATTTAATTTATGGCATTTTATTAAAACGATTAAATAATAATTATAAAGAACTTAAAAAATTAGAAGTTTAAAATTACCAAAGCTAAAACTGATGACTGCCTACTGAATACTGGTTACTGAACATTACCACTCTCGTTGCTTGTTCAGTTCTTCCTGAGCTAATAATTCTTCCTGTGGAATAACCTTTAAAAATGAAGGATGTTGCTCAATAGCATATTCTATTTTCTCAACAACTTCTGCAATAGATTCGTTTTCATAATCAATATCTAAAGGTTCTTTAATTTCCATAGATTGCAAAATATTCTTCTTTTTTATTCTAATGCCTTTTTTATCAAACGAACGTCTAAATCCGTCAATTACTATTGGTACAACGACAGGTTTATATCGTTTTATAATGTGAGCTGTTCCTTTTCTAATAGGTTTAAAAGGTGTTGTAGTCCCTTGCGGAAAGGTAATCACCCAACCATCATCTAACGCTTTAGCAATATTTGAAATATCACTCATTTTTACTTGTCTGTTTACATCTTTACCCTCTGCTCTCCATGTACGTTCAATACTAACAGAACCAACATAAGCTAAGATTTTTGGAAGCAAACCTGCTTTCATGGTTTCCTTAGCAGCAACATAATATAAATTAAGTTTTGGATTCCATAAATAACCAACATTTTTAATAGAATCATCACGACCACTCAAACTCGCATTAAACACATGAAACATAGCTACCACATCAGCAAAATAGGTTTGGTGATTTGAAATAAAAAGAACATTGGTTTCTGGTAGTTGCTTTAAAATTTCAGAGCCTTCAATTTGCAATTCATTAAAGCCTCTAAAACGTCTATGTGTTATGACTCCAAGAATTCTAATGAGCCACTTTTTTATAAAAAGTATATGTCCAAAAGGATTTTTTTTAAACAATCCCATAGTATGTATCAGTCTATTAGTTAGTAACTACAAACGTACATATTTTTTCTGTTTTAGTCTGATAACAAAATCCTAATTAACAGATTCGTCAAAATCAATTCTAAACAAATCTTATAAAACAGCTTTTAAAATATCCTTGATTTCACTAAGCATCATAGCAGTTGCTCCCCAAACCACATGGCCGTTAAGTTCATAAGCAGGCACTTCAATTTTTGAAGAGTAAGACGTAGCAACTAATTTATTACCAACAGTATTTTCATCTAAAAAATGAGAAAGGGAAACTTCAACAATATCTTCAACCTCTTCGTCTTGTTTTACAAATTTTGGAGTGTTTTGGGTAATTCCGATAAAAGGTTGTACATAGAAATTGCTAGGCGGAATATACACCTCAGTCATTTGTTTAATGACTTTTATTTGAAAAGCCTGATCAGTAAACCACAACCTGAAGCAGCCGATGAATTACGTAACCGGGCTTTGGCCTTCTACCGGGAATTTGATCAGGTGCTGAACCAACAACCCTGGC
>JAUIGO010000082.1 GCA_030429955.1 Bacteroidia bacterium | reverse complement strand
TTTTTCAATAAGAATCACTCCAGAGCCACCAAAACCATTTAAAGGTTTTAGTATCATTTTGTCAGATTTAGACTCCTTGATTTGCTGTACCAAATAGTCCTTGTTTTTGGACACGTGAGTTGCTGGAATAATATTGCTATGCGCATCACCAAAAGCTGCTGTATATAACTTATTATTGGCTTCACGCATACCTTCTAACGAATTGATGATAAACACATCATCTTTTACAGAATCTAAAAAATTCAACATGATTGGATCCAAAGGTGGATTCGCTCTAAAGAAGATGGCATCAAATCCAGCAAGAGGCAACATTTCTTCACGCAATTTAGCTTTGTTATAAAATGCTTTTAAAGAACCTGGAACTTTTTCCATTCTACCAATAACAGTACAAAAAGCATTGGTTACACTATTTCTAATCGTCAAGTTTGCAGGTGTACACATAGCCACGCCATGACCACGCTTTGAGCATTCTTTAATTAGTGCTAAACTTGTGTCATTTTCTGGGTCAATTTGTTCCCATGGATACATTATAAAGCAAATATTCATAATAGTTAAATTGCGTTTATTTAATTAAGAATCTAAATCAAAGGTTTCAGTTGGATTTGTTGTATCATGGTAATTTAACATATTTTCACCATCAGCGATTATTGAACACACTGTAGCATCACCTGTTACATTTACAACAGTCCTGAACATATCCAAAATTCTATCAACAGGAAAAATAATGGCAATCCATGCTGGATTTAAGCCAACAGAATCCAATACAATAATCAACATAACCAATCCAGCACTTGGTACTGCTGCAGAGCCAATTGAAGCCAAGGTTGCAGTAGCAACCACTACGAGTTGTTGGCCAATAGTTAAATCTATTAAATGCATCTGTGCCAAAAATATCACTGCAACAGCTTGATACATACTTGTTCCGTCCATATTAACCGTTGCTCCAATTGGTAACACAAAACTTGCTATTTTTTTATTGACACCAAGATTTTGTTCTACACACTCCATAGTTACAGGAAGCGTTGCAGCACTACTACTTGTTGAAAATGCCAATGTTTGTGCTGGACTCATCGATTTAAAAAAGCCTTTGTAAGGAATTTGCTTTACAAACAATTTCAATATCATTGGATAGATAACAAAAATCATAAGCAATAAGCCAACCAAAACAGTTAATGAGTACCAACTTAATCCTTTAAAAATCTCTACTACTTTACCAATATCATCACCAGCCATCTTGCTCACAACGCCTGCCAATAATGCAAACACAAAAAATGGAGCTGCTTGCATTACTAAATCAACCATTTTTAAGAATACTTCATTGATACCATCTACTAAACTTAAAACTGGTGCAGATTTTTCATTAGGAATAAAAAGTAAACAAACACCAAAAAATATTGCGAAAAATATGATTTGCAGCATCAACCCATTATTGGATAATGAATAGAAGAAATTATCCGGAACAATATCAACGAGTGGTTGCAAAGGTGTTGTGTCTTTTCGTTTATTAGCTGTTTCCAATTTATCTGAAACAGAAGCTTCCTTGAGTTCACTTTTAGTAAGGTCTGAAATTTCTTGAGCTCTTTCCAAAAACTTTGGGTCTTTCAAGTAATTAACACCATCTTTTATTTCATAACCTTGGCTATCTGCCCAAATTTCATAACTTATTCTATTATCAATTCTACTCTGTTCATCTATAAGTTTTCCAGGTTTTATGATATTAACCAAAAGCAGTCCAAGTGAGATAGCCAACACAGTGGTAATTAAGTAAATACCAAGTGTTTTTCCACCCATTCTACCTAAACTCGAAGGATCTCCAATATTGGCAACACCACTTATTATTGAGAACAATACTAAAGGCACAGCAATAAGTTTTAGCAAATTGATGAATATAGTACCGAAAGGATCAATCCAATTTATAGTAAATTCGCTCCAACCTAATGAACTTGATAGTAATGCCCAAATAATACCAAGTACCATTCCGATGATAATCTTCCAATGTAATGCGAGTTTTTTCATATTTAGTTATAGTTTAGTAATCTTGTTTAATAAATAATAATCTGCCAATACTAAGGCTGCCATAGCCTCTACAATTGGCACAGCTCTTGGAACAACACAAGGATCATGGCGACCTTTGCCTTGCATTTCCAAAATGTTTCCATCTGCATCAATAGTTTGTTGCTTTTGCATAATAGTTGCTACTGGTTTAAAAGCCACTCTAAAATAAATATCCTCACCATTGCTTATGCCTCCTTGAATACCACCAGATAAGTTAGTTTTAGTACTTCCATCTGCATTAAAAATATCATTATGCTCACTTCCTTTCATTTGCACACCACAAAATCCGCTACCATATTCAAAACCTTTTACAGCATTAATTGAAAGCATGGCTTTACCTAATTCGGCATGAAGTTTATCAAAAACAGGTTCACCCAATCCTATAGGAACATTTTGCAAAACGCAAGTAACTGTTCCTCCAATGGTATCTCCTTCTTTTCTTATTTCTTTTATACGAGCAATCATTTTATCTGCAATAGCTTCGTCTGGACAACGCACTGCATTGTTCTCGGTTTTTGATAAATCTAAATCCTGGTAAGGTTTATCAATAAATATATTGCCAACCGAAGAAGTGAATGCATTAATTTTTACGTCTTTAAGTAATTGTTTTGCAATTGCGCCTGCAACTACTCTGCAAGCTGTTTCCCTTGCTGAGCTTCGTCCTCCTCCTCTATAGTCTCGTATGCCATATTTTTTATCATAGGTATAATCGGCATGACTTGGCCTGTACACATCCTTGATATGTGAATAGTCTTTTGATTTCTGATTGGCATTTTTAATGATAAAGCCAATTGAAGTTCCTGTGGTTTGACCTTCAAAAATACCTGACAAAAATTCAACTGTATCAGGTTCTTTACGTTGTGTCACAATTTCTGACTGTCCAGGTTTACGTCTATTCATTTCGTTTTGAATAGCATCCATATCTAAATGAAGTCCAGCAGGACAACCATCAATTACACCACCAATTGCTGCTCCATGAGATTCACCAAAGGTTGTTAGTTTAAAAATAGTTCCGAAGGAATTTCCAGCCATTAATTATGCATTCTTATAGTTAGTTTTGCTAATGTAATTGTAATATTAGAGAAACAAAAATCGATTTTGAATAAAGCTTTAATTATTTGAATTTTTTAAGCTAAAATTCAATATTGGCATAATATTAGCGTTATAGCTATAACATTTTTTAACTTAGAATAATTACTTTTACAAAAACTTTAAAAACATCTATAAACAAAGTTAAATCGTATATAATGTAAATTTATGGATGTTACAAAAACCCTTAAACATTAAATAGAAACTTATGAAAAAATTATTTTTATTATCATTTGCCTTAATAGGATTTGCTTTTACAACACAAGCACAAGAAATAGCTGATAACGCTATTGGATTACGTTTAGGAGATAGTGATGGCTTTGGTGCCGAAATTTCGTATCAACGTGCATTAAGTAGTGACACCAGATTGGAGTTTGGCTTAGGTTGGAGAGATGGAAAAAATTATGATGCTGTAAGAGTTGTTGGTTTGCATCAATGGGTAATGCCACTTGATGGTAGCTTTAACTGGTATGTAGGTGCTGGTGGTGGATTTGCCTCTTATAGCTTAGACAATGTGCCTCCTGGTGTTGATGATAGCGATACGTCTTTATTTATTGCTGGTGATATTGGTATCGAATACAACTTTGACATACCTTTATTGTTGTCTTTAGACTTTAGACCAGAATTAGGTTTTGGCGATTTTAATGACGATTTAGATTTTGATATCGCCTTAGGTATACGTTACCAGTTCTAACAATATCTCATACATATATAAACTGAACCACCTTTTTTAAGGTGGTTTTTTTTATTGACTTTGTCAGAAAAATTAACGAAGTTTGTTTAACTCCTAAACTGCTAACCAATGATAAAATTCTTTAGGAAAATACGCTATAATCTTATGAGTGAAAATAAAACTAGCAAATACTTTAAATATGCTATTGGAGAAATTATTCTTGTTGTCATTGGGATTTTGATTGCACTTCAAATAAATAATTGGAATGAATCTCGAAAGCTTCGCAATCAAGAATTAAAATATTTAGAAAATTTAAGATCGGATTTAAAGTTAAATATTACTGACATCGCTCAGTTTTTGGAATCGGGAAACTCAAGTATTGAATCGGCCAATAAAGTACTTGAGTATTTTGAAGGCAAACCTATTGAAGATTTGAATGACCTAAATTATCATGCAACTAATGTTTATATTTGGTACAGATTCACTCTACATGACAACACTTATAAAGAATTGATAAACTCTGGAAACATTGGTATAATTTCTAACGACTCAATAAAAAATGGACTACTTAATTTACAAGCGCTATATAATAAATTAAAGAACGAAGAAGACCATTTTAGATACGATATGGAGGAACTGATGTATACACCTGCATACGAAATGCTAAAAATGAATGATTTAATAAAGAACTTTACATATCAGGTATCAAACGGACAAGATGGAGAAAATATAAGTTTATCAAGAACCAACTACGAAAACTTGTTAAAAAACTTAAAACACGAAAATGGCTTTGTAATGGCTATTTATGAACATACAAAAATGAATGCTCACTTCAATGAAATGAATGAATTATGTAGTTCACTAATCAAACTAATAAACGAAGAGTTAGAACTTTAAAAATTAAAAAAAACGACATTTCCATAGTTTATTGCTCCGAATTTTAAAACAACAAAACCATACAAATACGTTAAAAAACCTTTTAAATAATCTCCCTTAACACCTCATTCTTTCTAACTTTTTCCCAAGACCCTCCCGTAAAATCTGGTACTATAGTACTTGCACTGTTATTAGCAACAGATATTTGAGATAATGGTGTAATGGCACTCCACAATACACTATCGTATAAATTAATGTCTAAAGGCAAACCTTGGTTAAGGCAGCGTATCATTCTGTAAACCATTACAAAATCCATACCTCCATGTCCAACAGCATTGGCGTCAATTTGTTCGCGTAAGCGTTTCCAAAGTGGATGGTCGTATTTTTCTCTGTAGTCTTTGTATTCGTCTTCTTTTAACCAAGAATGTCCCCATTGTAATTCTTCGTGTCCAACATATAAACGAGATGGATAGCCTTCGTGCACTGCTTTGGTGCCAGTAACAGTATTCAATCTTGAGTATGGTCGACCTGTATGCGTGTCAAACTGCAACATGATAGTCTTCCCTTTTTTGGTTTTAATAAGCGTTGTGTTCATATCGCCACAAGCAAATTCCGTAGCCCAAAACTTATTTTTTTTGGCGGCTTCACTTAAACTTTGTTCTTTGGAACTCATACTCACTAAATGGTCATAATTATCACCGCGACCTATGTCCATGTAAAAACTTACTGGACCCAACCCATGTCCTGTATAAAAGTTACCATTCTTAACTTGATGATGCTTGATGCGCCATTGGTCTTCATAGTAAGTTTCATCCATCATGTGTTTGCGTAAGTCGTGTATATAAGCACCTTCAGCATGGTTAACCTCTCCAAAAACACCTTCATTAATCATGTTAAGCACCCAAAGTTCTTCGCCATTAAAGCAGCAGTTTTCCATGTACATGCAATGCATTTTGGTACGCTCAGCCACTTCAATAAGTTTCCAGCAGTCTTCAAGTGTCATTGCCATAGGTTGCTCACAAGCTACATGCTTACCATTCTCCATACCATACACTGACATTTCGGTATGATATTCCCAAGGTGTTGCAATAATAAGGATATCTACATCGTCACGTTCTGCTACTTTTTTCCATTCATCTTTGCTTCCAAAATAGAGGTCTGCTCCTTTTGGCTGAATGGTTTTCAGGTAGTCATTATTTTTATTGAGTTTGTCTTCTTTTAAATCTGAAAGAGCAACAATCTCAGCATGATTGTTTTTGATAAGATACTCGAACATCTGGATTAGCACACTTCCGCGATTTCCCATACCAATCATACCAACACGTACTTTATCAATTGGTGCATGCGCCAAACCTACTGCTGTGCCAAGTGCTTTTGATGCACTAAGCATTTCGTTTAGTTTGTCTTTATCTACTTTTGTGGCATCATCTTTACAAGCAATAAGAGCTGGTGAAACACCTAAAAATAAAGCAGCTCTTGAGCTGAGATTTAAGAAGTCTTTTCTGTTCATTTGGTTGAAGTTTTATTAAGAACAGAAAGGTAAAAAAATAATTTAAATGAGACCCTAAATTGAAATACAATTTATCATAGCCTCCTTATAAATGGCTTCGTAGTATGGCACTATTTTATGAATATCAAACTGTTTTGCCTCTTTCTTGGCATTGGCTTTAAATTCAGCAAGAATGGAATCATTTTTTAAGATATACAAGGCATTTTTTACCATATCATCAATATCGCCAACATTACTTAAAAAGCCAGACACTCCTTGTTTGTTTACTTCTGGAATTCCTCCTGTATTACTCGAAATCACAGGAACTCCTGAAGCCATAGCTTCCAAAGCAGCCAAACCAAAACTTTCGGTTTCAGAAGGTAATAAGAACAAGTCACTAAAGCATAGAATTTTATCTATTTCATGGCTTTTGCCAAAGAATATAACTTTGTCTTCAATACCTAGTCGTTCACATAATCGTTCGGCTGGTTCTTTTTCAGGACCTTCGCCAACCATCATTAGTTTTGCTGGAATTTCTTTTTGAATTTTATTGAAAATATGGATGATATCTTGAATACGCTTTACAGGTCTGAAGTTACTGATATGAGTAATTATTTTTTCATCATCATCTGCCATCATTGCTCGCTGGCAATCTGTGTAGTGATTGATGTGCTTTTCTAAATCGATAAAATTTGGCACCACTTGAATGTTGTTGGTGATATCAAATAATCGCAATGTATCTTCTTTTAAACTCTGAGAAACTGAGGTTACTGCATCAGATTTGTTGATACTAAAGGCTACAGCCGATTTGTAAAATGGATGACTCCCAACAAGCGTAATATCTGTACCGTGAAGTGTGGTTACAATAGGAACTTCAATGCCTTCTTCATGTAGCATTTTTTTGGCCATATAAGCTGCATAAGCGTGCGGAATGGCATAATGAACATGCAACACATCAATTTTGTGCAGCTTAACCATATCTACCAATTTACTAGATAAAGCAAGCTCATAAGGTTGATAGTGAAACAATGGGTATTCAGGTACGTTGACTTCGTGAAAGTGTACGTTCTTGTTTAAGAGTTCTAATCTAACAGGCTGACTGTAGGTTATAAAATGAATTTCGTGACCACGTTTAGACAGTTCTAAACCAAGTTCTGTGGCTACTACTCCACTACCTCCAAATGTTGGATAACATACTATACCTATTTTCATATATCTTATTCGTCAATCGCTTCGTAAATTAAGCGTTG
>JAUIGO010000021.1 GCA_030429955.1 Bacteroidia bacterium | reverse complement strand
AGAAGCAAGCGTAACAATTAATAACAGTGTGGTAGCAGACATAAAAAATGGGTTGTTAGTATTACTTGGCATTGTTAATGAAGACACTCAAGATGACATCAATTGGCTGTGTAATAAAATAGCAAACCTTCGCATTTTTGGAGATGAAAATGGCGTGATGAATAAATCTCTTCTAGAAGTTGATGGTGACGTGATCGTTGTAAGTCAATTTACACTTCACGCCAATACCAAAAAAGGAAATAGACCAAGCTATATTAAAGCTGCAAAACCAGAAGTTGCTATTCCGCTTTACGAATCTTTTGTAAAGCAATTGGAAGTTAATCTTGGCAAGCAAGTACAAACAGGAGAGTTTGGTGCAGATATGAAAGTTCAGTTGGTTAATGATGGTCCTGTTACTATAATTATAGATACAAAAAACAAAGAATAATGGCTTCAATTTTTGGTCATGCTGTCGTTGGATTCACATTATCAAAAATCATCTCTAACAACAATTCCAAATTACTTTTTATTCTAGCAATAGCATCTACAATAATTTCAGATATTGACGTGTTGGCATTTAATTTTGGCATTCCTTATGAAGCTCCTTTTGGACATCGAGGTTTTACGCACTCAATCCTATTTGCTGCATTATGGGCAACTTTACTAATGTTCATCTTTGGAAAATTAAACAAAAAAACATGGTGGATAGTGATTTTTCTGTCAACTATTTCACATGGTGTTTTAGATGCCATGACCTCAGGAGGAAAAGGTGTTGGGTTTTTTATTCCGTTTTATAATGAGAGGTATTTTTTTTCATTTCGAGAGATCGTGGTTTCACCAATAGGAATAGAAAGGTTTTTTTCAGAGCGAGGTGTAAAAGTCCTTTTTAGCGAATTAAAGTATATTTTTATTCCTTGTTTAATCATTTTAGTATTTTTGAAAATCAAGAACAAATTTGTGAAAAATGAACATTAAAAACGCTCAAAAAGAAGTAGATAACTGGATTAAAGCTCATGGAGTTCGCTATTTTAACGAACTTACAAACATGGCGCAACTCACTGAAGAAGTTGGCGAAGTCGCTAGAATTATAGCTCGTCGCTATGGAGAACAGAGCGAAAAAGAAAGTGATAAAAACAAAGATTTAGGTGAAGAACTGGCTGATGTAATGTTTGTAGTGCTTTGTTTAGCCAATCAAACAGGCGTAAATTTAGAAGAAGCCTTTAATAAAAAATTAAAAGCCAAAACAAAAAGAGATCACGATAGACATCATAATAATGATAAATTAAAATAAACAAATTCCTGCTTTCGCAGGAATCTTTTTAAATGAACATTCAACTTCAAAAATCGTCAATCAAAAATCGTCAATCGCCAATTGTAATAACTGGCTCTAAAAGTGAATCTAATAGACTGTTGTTATTACAAGCGTTGTTCCCTACAATTGGTATTCAGAATATATCAAACGCAGATGATGCTGTACTGATGCAAAATGCATTAAGTTCAGATTCTAATACTATAGACATTCATCATGCAGGAACAGCCATGCGTTTTTTAACAGCTTTTTTATCTACTCAAGAAGGAAGAGAAGTTACCTTAACAGGATCTTCACGAATGCAGGAACGTCCTATTAAAGTTTTGGTTGATGCTTTAAAACAACTTGGTGTAGATATTAGTTATAAAAAAAATGAAGGTTTTCCTCCATTACTTATAAAAGGAAAAGCCATCATTAAAAATAAAGTAAACATAAAGGCCAATGTAAGCAGTCAGTATATTTCAGCACTACTCCTAATTGCGCCAAACTTAAAAAATGGATTGGAATTAACACTAGAAGGTGAAATAACCTCTATACCATATATAAAAATGACACTTAGTTTACTCAATCGATTAGGTGTTAAAACAACATTCAAAAATAATATCATTACAGTTGAACATGCTAAAAGTGGGATTTCTCCAATAACCTTAACTGTGGAATCTGATTGGTCTTCAGCGTCATATTTTTATAGCATTGTTGCATTAAGTGATATTGGCACAGAAATAATATTATCATCCTACAAAAAGAAATCTTTGCAAGGCGATTCGGTCTTAGCAAACATTTACAAGGATTTTGGTGTAGAAACTGTTTTTAAAAACAATTCGATTATAATTTCTAAAAAGGCAAACTGCAAACTGGAGACTGTAAACTGCCAACTAATAAAAGCACCAGATATAGCTCAAACCATAGCAGTCACTTGCTTAGGTTTAGGCGTCAATTGCCATCTAGAAGGACTACATACTTTAAAAATAAAAGAAACAGATAGATTAGTAGCTTTAAAAAATGAAATTGAAAAATTCGGAACACCAGTTTCTATTTCAGAAGATAGTTTAACTATAAAAAATGTTCAAAAACTTAAAAATAATATTGTTGTTGAAACCTACAAAGATCACAGAATGGCTATGGCGTTTGCACCTTTAGGTTTAAAAACCAATTTAACCATTAACAAAGCTGATGTAGTATCAAAATCCTATCCAGATTTTTGGAGAGATTTGTCTCAAATAGGACTTATAATCAAAGAAAATTAAAATAACCTCCAATTTACTTGACAACGCCTACTTTCAGATTGTATATTTGCAATCTTGTAAAATTAACACTAAACAGAAATAAAAAATAGATGAAATTATCTCATTTTCACTTTGACCTCCCAGAAGAATTACTTGCAGAATATCCATCAGAACACAGAGATGAAGCAAGGTTAATGGTTTTAGATAGAGCAAAACAAACCATTGAACATAAATACTTTAAAGATCTTATAGACTATTTTGATGAAGATGATGTGTTAATACTTAACAATACCAAAGTATTTCCTGCACGTCTTTATGGAAACAAAGAAAAAACTGGAGCTCGTATTGAAGTGTTTTTATTAAGAGAATTAAATGCTGAACAACGTCTTTGGGATGTGTTGGTTGATCCTGCCCGTAAAATAAGAATTGGTAACAAGTTATATTTTGGTGATGATGATTTATTGGTTGCTGAAGTTATAGATAATACAACTTCAAGAGGTAGAACACTTCGCTTCTTATACGATGGTTCATACCATGAATTTAGAAAAAAACTAACTGAACTTGGCGAAACACCTTTGCCTAAATACATTAAAAGAGCCGTAGAACCAGAAGATGAGGAACGCTACCAAACCATTTTTGCAAAAAATGAAGGTGCAGTTGCTGCTCCAACCGCTGGATTACATTTTTCAAGACATCTATTAAAACGTCTTGAAATAAAAGGAGTCAATTTTGCAGAAGTTACGCTTCATGTTGGATTAGGAACTTTCAATCCTGTTGAAGTTGAAGACCTATCAAAACATAAAATGGATAGCGAAGAAATTACTATTGATAGATTTGCAACAGCTACCATTAATACTGCATTAAAAAACAAAAAACGTATTTGTGCTGTTGGCACAACTGCAATGCGAGCCGTGGAGAGTTCAGTATCATCTAGTGGTACCTTAAATGAATTTGAAGGTTGGACCAATAAATTTATTTTCCCTCCTTATGAATTTAGTATTGCTAACTGTATGATTACAAATTTCCATACACCTAAGTCAACTTTATTAATGATGGCCTCTGCATTTGGTGGTCATGATTTCATAAAGAAAGCCTATCAAGAGGCAATAAAAGAAGGTTATAAGTTTTACAGTTATGGCGATGCCATGTTAATCATATAAAAAACATAAGCCTCGATTTTTTCGAGGCTTTTTTATCACATCAATGTCAGCACAAAAAAAAGATATTCGAGCTTTAACAAAAGAACAATTAAGAGATTTTTTTGTAGAGCAAGGAGATAAAGCTTTTCGTGGCAATCAGGTCTATGAATGGTTATGGCAAAAATCTGCGCATAACTTTGATGATATGACGAACGTGTCAATTGAAACGCGCAAAATGCTTGAAGATAATTTTGTCATTAATCATATCAAGGTTGATACGATGCAGCGCAGTTCTGATGGAACTGTAAAAAATGCTGTCAAACTTCATGATGGACTTATAGTTGAGTCCGTTTTAATACCAACAAAATCACGAACCACTGCCTGTGTATCTTCTCAAGTAGGCTGTAGCTTAGATTGTAAGTTTTGTGCAACAGCACGATTAAAACGCATGCGGAATTTAAATCCTGATGAAATTTACGATCAGGTTGTAGCCATTGACAAAGAAAGTAGATTGTATTTTAACAGACCACTGTCTAACATCGTTTTTATGGGAATGGGAGAGCCTTTAATGAATTACAACAATGTCATTAAGGCCATTGACAAAATCACCTCTTCTGAAGGATTAGGAATGTCACCTAAGCGTATTGTGGTTTCAACATCTGGAGTGCCAAAAATGATTAAAAAAATGGCTGATGATGACGTCAAGTTTAAGCTAGCTGTATCTTTACACTCTGCAATAGATGAAGTGAGAACTTCCATTATGCCATTTAATGCAACCTTTCCTTTAAGTGATTTAAGAGAAGCTCTTGAGTATTGGTATAAAAAAACAAAGAATAGAATTACTTATGAATATGTAGTTTGGGATGGCATTAATGATCAAAAGAAAGATGTTGAAGCTCTTATTCAGTTCTGCAAATTTGCCCCAAGTAAAGTTAATTTAATTGAGTACAACCCAATTGATGATGGCGAGTTTCAACAAGCTAGTTCAAAAGCAATTGACATGTATGTTTCGATGCTAGAAGCTAACCATATCACAGTCACAGTTAGACGTTCCAGAGGAAAAGACATTGATGCTGCCTGTGGGCAATTGGCAAATAAAGGTTCATAAAAAAAATGCTATAGAAATTCCCATAGCAGCTTTTTTTTATGCTTTATAATTATTTTATTGTTTAAGTAATTTTATCGTTTTTTCGCCATCACCTACTTTTATTTTTATAACATAAATACCATCGTTTAACGATGCTAAACTTACATCTTCGCTAAAATTAGATAATGCTTTATTAAGTACATTTTGCCCTAAAACATTATAAACTTCAATCTTGCCAAGAGCTAAAATTGATGATTCTAATTGCAACATTTCTGTATTCTTATTATAAAAATGACTCAATTGGTTTTTTTCAAAATCATTAGTACCTAATGTAGAAGTAACAACTACATCGTCAATTCCAATATAATCTGAATTGGATCCAGATGGACCACCATCAGTAACAAAATATCTAAATGCAATTCTAACATCAGTAGTTCCTGTTAAACCTGTAATGTTTATGACTTGTTGCGTCCAAACGTCTGGAAACACTCCAGTTACAAGGGTTGGATTAATATCTAATAGTAAATTTGTATATGAACCTACATCACTATCATTTGTTGGATCAGTTGAAGACGCTCCAGTATCACTAAGTCTTACTTGCAGTCTATCAGGAAAAGGACTTCCAGTACTTGTTCGCGTATAAAAAGTTATTGCATCCCCATTTTGTACTGTAACAACTGGCGTTATTAACCAGTTACTAATGGTTTCTAAACCAGCTCCATCGCCAGTATTATTAAAATTAGCAGCAATATATGCAGTTGTTCCACCTGAGTTTGAAGGAAAAACGGCATCATTTCCCTGAAACCAATCTGTTGAACCTGCAAGAGAGCTAACATTTATTTGACTCCAGCCATCGCCAGGTAAAGTTGTTATATCATCAAAACTTTCAGATATTAATTGTGCGTAAGACGTTGTTGAGATTATTAATCCCAAAATTAAAGTTGTAATTTTTTTCATATGTATTGTGTTAAAAAGTTAATAGCATAACAATTTAATAGCCAAATACATGCGCAGACATGAGTTAGGGTAAAAATATATATTTTATTCAGCACAAACAAATTAACGGTCTAAAAATGTGATTATAGATTATGAGCTAATAAGTCTAAAGATTAAGTAGGCTTTCATTTCGTTTTTTAGTACGTTTGTTATTATAATTTTTCAAGCAAATTCTCTTTTTTGAAAATCGTAGAGCAAATAAAGCAGCCTATAGCATTTGAGATGGATCTTTTTGAACAGAAGTTCCAACTTGCTATGTCTAGTAAAGTGGCTTTGCTAAATAGAATCACACATTACATCGTAAACCGAAAAGGTAAACAAATGCGCCCAATGTTTGTTTTTTTGGTAGCCAAAATGGTAAATAATGGCGAAGTTAGTGAACGTACTTATAGAGGTGCTTCGGTGATTGAGTTAATTCACACAGCTTCTTTAGTACATGACGATGTGGTTGACGACAGTAACAGACGTCGTGGTTTTTTCTCCATAAATGCTCTTTGGAAAAACAAAATCGCTGTTCTTATTGGTGATTATTTATTATCAAAAGGAATGCTGGTTTGCATTGATAATAATGATTTTGATTTACTTAAAATTATTTCAGTTGCTGTACGTGAAATTGTTGAAGGAGAATTACTTCAGATAGATAAGGCAAGAAAACTAGACATTACAGAAGATATCTATTATGAAATTATTCGCCAAAAAACCGCCACCTTAATTGCTGCTTGCTGTAGCTTGGGAGCAGCTTCTGTAAAACCAAATAGCAATGATGTTGAACTTATGAGGAAATTTGGCGAACTCATTGGTATGGCTTTTCAAATTAAAGATGATTTATTCGATTATGGCGAAGAAAAAATAGGAAAGCCAACAGGAATCGATATAAAAGAACAAAAAATGACTTTGCCACTAATCCATGTCTTAAACAATTGCTCTAAAAAAGAACAGGATTGGTTAATTAACTCCATTAAAAAGCATAACAAGGATAAAAAGCGCGTTAAAGAAGTAATTGCCTTTGTAAAAGACAATGGAGGCTTGGAATATGCTGTAACTAAAATGAAGCAATTTCAACAAGAAGCGTTGCAATTATTAAGCAATTATACAGACTCCGAATTTAAAAGTTCGTTGATTCTTATGGTTAATTATGTAATTGACAGAAAGAAATAAATCTTTATTATTGACACCTAATTACCTTATTCCTAGTTTGTTTAAAGCATTTGCTTTTTTATTATTAACATATTTGTAATTTATTTTTAATCTCAGGCAACCTTTTGCACAACTTTTGCGTCTTTATAAATAGAAGCCATAAATGAATCCGCTTTTGAAAGTCATTCAATTGTATAAAAACGAAAAACAGCTTATTAAAAAAGCTGCTAGCAATCATCGTGATGCACAACATATATTGTATCAAATGCATGCACCTAAAATGTTAAGCGTTAGTCGTTACTATATAAAGGATGTACACCAAGCTGAAGAAGTGATGCTCAACGGTTTTTTTAAAGTGTTTACACAATTAAAAAGCTTTAAAGCAGAAGGTAGTTTTGAAGGTTGGATTAGACGAATCATGATTAGAGAAGCCATTTCATTTTTACGTAAAAAAAAGCAGCTTGAATTTTTAGCTGATGATATGGAAGTTTATGATGAACCAACCCATTATACTGATGCAGAACTTGATGTTGACGAAATACAGCAACTCATTGACAAGCTTCCAGAAGGTTACCGAATGGTATTTAATATGTATGCCATTGAAGGATATAAACATAGCGAAATTGCAGAGATGCTTGACATTGCAGAAAGCACATCAAAATCGCAATTATTTAAAGCACGTAAGCTGTTACAACAGCAAATAAAGCAACTTAACAAAACAAGTTATGGCACCAATTAAATTTGAGGAGCAACTTAAAGACAAGCTAGAAAAGCGAAGCATTCAGCCTAGCCAAGATGCTTGGAATAAGCTCAGTGATAAACTAGATAAAGCAGAAGACAAACAAAACAATAAAGGGTTTTGGTGGCTTGGCATTGCTGCAACAGTTGTTGGTGTATTGTTGGCCTTAACCTTTGTTTTTAAATCGAACACTGAAATTGTTGAACCAACCATTGTAGACACAAAAACAGAGAATGTAATTGATACTAAAGTATTACAAAATAAAGAGGTTTTAAAAGAAAGTAACACACTTGTAGTTGAGCAGAAAGATATAACTGAAACCAAAAACAATCAGACAAAGAACACAAACACACAAATTGATAAAGCACCTTTAAAGACGATTGTAAACCAAAAACAAGAAGCTATAATTAAGGAAGTAGATGCAAACAGTACTGCTGTGGCTAATACAAACACAACAGATGCAACAAAACCAAATATTGAAAAAACAGTTGAGGTTTTAAGTTTTGAAGATCAGAAAGTGAAAGATGTGGTGGCACAAATCCAACAACTTCAAAAAGACAATAAAGAAGTTACAACTGAAGAGATTGATGCCCTTTTAGAAGTGGCTCAAAAAGAAATCACCATGCAGAAACTTTATAACGAAGCCACAAATAAGGTAGACGCTAATGCGTTGCTTCAATCGGTTGAAGACGACTTGGAACAATCCTTTAGAGCTAAAGTTTTTGACGCCATAAAATCAGGTTATGAATCGGTAAAAACTGCTGTAGCAGAACGTAATAATTAATAAAAAATCATCAAATCAAAATCAACAATCATCAAACAACGAACAGTTATGAAATGAGCCAAAATATTAACATTGATCCTATTCAATGCTAAAAAGGCGAATTCCATCTGACCTATTAAAAACAATTAAAAATTATGCAGATGAAAACAATTACAATTTATTTAGCAAGTATCATATTCTTATTTAGCATTGCACTAATAAATGCTCAGGATACAACTTCAACAAACAACAATTCTGAAAAAATTGAAATTTTAAAAGAGCTCAAAGAAAAAATAAAAACCGAAGAGCGAGAATTTTTAAAAGAAGAAGTTGAAGCTATTAACAAGCGCCTAGAAAATGGTGAAATCACAAGTTCTGAAGCAGAAAATTTAAAAAAGGACGCAGCCAAAAACAGAGCATTAAACATTGAAAACCGTTTGGCCATTGTAGATAATAAAATTGCGCTTTTAGAGCGCAATACAGATGTTTCAATGGTTTCAAATGACGACGATCCAGGTTTTAGAATAAGTATTGGTGGCTCAGATTCTGAGGATAATTTTTTTAGAATTGGACGCTGGAAAAACAAACCAAGAAAGTATGACAGACGTACAACTAGCGATTTTGTTTTAGCTTTCGGATTAAACAACGCCATTGTAGAAGGTGAAAATCTTGACGACTCACCATACAAATTAGGAGGCTCACGTTTCTTTGAAATTGGCTGGGCTTGGAAAACACGAGTGTTTAAAAACTCTAATTTTTTAAGACTTAAATATGGGTACTCATTTCAAATAAACGGGTTAAAACCAAAAGACAATATGTACTTTGTACAAGATGGGAACGAAACGATGTTAGAGGAATTTCCTTCTGAATTAAAAAAATCAAAACTATCTATAAGCAACCTGGTGTTTCCCGTTCACTTTGAGTTTGGACCATCAAAACGTATTGATAGAGACACGTATTTTAGGTACACAACACACAATCAATTTAAAATAGGGCTTGGTGGTTATGCTGGCTTTAATATTGGCACCAGACAAAAACTAAAGTATTCTGTTGATGGAGAAAACATTAAAGACAAAATAAAACGTAGTTTTAATGCAACCAGTTTAGTTTACGGTTTAAGTAGCTATGTAGCTTTTGGTGATACTGCTTTGTATGTTAAGTACGACCTCTCTCCTATTTTTGAAGACCAAGCAATTAAACAAAACAACATCTCTCTTGGAGTACGTTTTGATATGGATTAAACTTCTAACTTTTTTTCATGTGAAAAGGGTTCATGACGATAAGTTGTGAACCCTTTTTTCTTTTATCGCTATATAAATGTATAAATTCTTATTACTTTTATAGTCTTCAAAAAATTTAAACATTTGATATCAAAATCAACCATAGACCAAGTATTTGAGACCGCTCGTGTAGAAGAGGTTATTGGCGATTTTGTACAACTCAAAAAAGCTGGAAGTAACTTTAAAGGTCTAAGTCCTTTTAGTGATGAACGTTCACCAAGTTTTATGGTCTCTCCAGTGAAACAAATCTGGAAAGATTTCTCAAGTGGTAAAGGAGGAACTGTGGTTTCTTTTTTAATGGAACATGAACATTTTACCTATCCTGAAGCCATTAAATACCTAGCAAAAAAATACAATATTGAAATTGAAGAAACTGAGCAAAGTGACGAGGATAAAGTACAAGCCAATGAAAAAGAAAGCATGTATTTGGTTAGTGAATTTGCGAGCAAGTATTTTCAAAAAGTATTGTTTAAAACAGACAAAGGTCAAGCCATTGGTCTAAGCTATTTTAAAGAACGTGGTTTTACAGATGAAACCATTAAAAAATTTCATTTAGGCTATGCGCTTGATGAATGGCAAGCCTTTACAGACGAAGCTTTAAAACAAGGATACAATATTGATTATCTTGAAAAAACAGGACTAACCATTGTAAAAGACGAGAAGCGCTTTGACCGATTTAAAGGTCGTGTTATGTTTCCAATTCACAGTATGAGTGGTCGTGTTTTGGGTTTTGGAGGACGAATCTTAATTACTGATAAGAAAGCTGCTAAATACTTAAATTCACCAGAGAGTGATATTTACCATAAAAGTAAAATTCTCTATGGAATTTACCATGCTAAACAAAGCATTGCCAAAGAAGATAATTGTTATCTGGTTGAAGGTTATACTGATGTCATTCAGTTTCATCAAAAAGGAATAAAAAACGTAGTATCATCTTCAGGAACTGCATTAACCTCTGACCAGATTAGGCTCATTAATCGTCTAACAAAAAACATTACAGTACTATTTGATGGTGATACTGCTGGAATTAGAGCGTCACTTCGCGGAATTGATTTAATCTTGGAACAAGGCATGAACGTTAAGGTTTGTACCTTTCCAGATGGTGAAGATCCAGACAGTTTTGCTAAACAAAACACTCTTGAGGAACTCGCCTTATATCTAGAAGAAAACGCCAAAGATTTCATTGCTTATAAAGCTTCTTTGCTGATGGAAGAGGCTAAGAATGATCCTATTAAAAAAGCTGCTCTGATTAGAGATATGGTAAACAGTATTTCTAAAATTCCAGATCGTATTCAAAAAGAAATTTATGTACAGGAATGTGCAAAAATAATGGATATTAGTGAGCAAGTTCTCTTTAGTACTTTGGCTCAAATTGGAAAAAAAGAACAGCAAGATGCCAATAAAGCTTACAAAGAAGAACAAAAAGCCTTTGATGTGGTTCAGCGTACTGAGCCTGTTAAAAAAGTTGATATTCAATACGAATTAGAACGAAAAATAATTGAAATACTACTGCTCTATGGGAACAAAACAGAAGATTTTGAGGATCTTATTTTAAAAGAAACTGAAGAAGGAAAACTAACCTTAGAGCCAGTCATTCATAATGCCAAGGTATTTGAAAAAATTTACTTGGATTTGCAAGAAGACGAAATGGAGTTCAGTAATGAAAATTTTAAAACTTTATACTATACCATTATAGATACCTTAAACCAAAACCCTGAGTTTGCACTTGAAAATTTCGTGAATAATGTTGATGAACAAATGGCAAGTGAAATCACGACCATTTTAATGAATGATGAGAAGTACCAACTTTCAGATTGGGAACGTAAAAATATTTTTCCGAAAAGCAAATCGCAAGGCATAGCACAATTGGTTAATGAAACGATTTTAAGTCTTCGTTGTTTTTTAATAGACCAGAAAGTAAATGAGTTTAAATTGGAAACGCAAGACGCAACAAGTCAAAATAAAACTATCCTAGAAGATGTTTTAAACTACTCAAATTTAAAAATGTTGCTGTCTAGAAAATTAAACAGAGTGCTGTAATTATCCTAACTCCAAATGACGTGCTTGGTTTATTAAATCGACCAGATTGGTTACGTTAAGCTTTTTCATAAGGCGAGCTTTATAAGTACTTACTGTTTTCTCGTTAATATCTAGCTCTTCAGCAATTTCCTTATTACGCCTTCCTGTAGATAATAATTTTAAAACTTCAACTTCACGAGTTGATAGTTTTTTGTAAAGCTTACTTGGTTTATTGCCGCGTTCGTCAAAAGCGAGACGTTGCGCTAAACTATTACTAATATATATGCCTCCACTATAAACTTTCATAATGGCATCCTTTATAGTTTGAGTGCTTACTGTTTTGGTAAGATACCCTGAAGCTCCTGCTTTAATAGTGCTTACTGCGTAAATTTCTTCAGGATGAGAGCTAAACATGATTACCTTAACATCGTGATACTCTTTTTTAAGGGTTCTGAGTGCTGTAATACCATTAAGTTCAGGTAAATCTATTTCAGATAAAACTACGTCAACTTTTGTACGTCCTACGAAATCAAATAATTCTTTTCCAGTGGTTACACTTCCAATGACTTGAATATCTGGCGAAGACTCAAAAAGCATTTTAAGTCCTGTTCTAATGATAGGATGGTGATCTGCAACCAATACCTTAATCATGATAAGTTTTTTTTAAATTTAATTTATTAAACTAAAGTCCACAAATAAGTAGAGTTTAGGGTTGTTTTAATTAAGCAGATAAACTCAAATTTAAGAAAAAAAACAACGCAAACCCTTAATAATTTAGCAATTTTGCAGTAATTATTTTAAATTTTTAGGAATTTCGCAAATAGGTATTGGTATCATTTTATGCTTATTACCTGAATTATAGCGTTTAAAAATTTCAAACACTACTTTTTCACGACCAGAAAAGTCAGTAGCAGTTTTTCCAAGGTCATGCATTTGCATTGCCCATTCCAATTCATCATAATTTGCACCAATTTGATCTTCGTCACTTCTTGCATCACCAAACAACCCATCGCTTGGCGCTGCATTCATAATAGATTCAGGCACTTTTAAAAACTTCCCAAGTTTGTAAACTTCAGATTTCATTAAGTCTGCAATTGGACTTAAATCAACACCTCCATCACCATATTTTGTATAAAAACCTACACCAAAATCTTCTACCTTATTTCCTGTTCCAGCAACCAATAATCCTAATAATCCTGCATGATAGTATAAGGTTGTCATACGTAAGCGTGCTCTTGTATTCGCCAAAGCCATATCAACAGTTGACTGTTTACCTTCTAATGAAACTTCGGTTTTAAACTCCTCAAAAACAGGTGTTAAATCTACTTGAATATCACTAACATTCGGAAAACGTTCTTTTAACTGAGCAATGTGTTCTTCCCCTCGACTTACATGGCTTGCAGCTTGATGAATTGGCATTTCAACACAAAGGAGTTGCAAACCTGTTTTAGCACATAAGGTTGAGGTAACAGCTGAGTCTATACCTCCAGAAATGCCAATGACAAAGCCATTTACTTTTGCATTTGTGGCATAATCCTTAAGCCAATTTACAATATGATCTACAACTTTTTCTGTTTGCATGAAGTTTAGTTTTTAAAACAAAGAATGGTACATTTGCAAAACAAAAATAAACGAATAGAATAATTAATAAAAATTATAACCGTTTTAGTTTGATATTGATAAATTATGCGTAACCTATTAAGTTTCCTTGTTGTAATCTTGCTGTGTTTTCAGTCTTGTGAAAATGATAGTAAAGTTGAAAAAGAAATTGCTAAAATTGATATTGATGTTCAAGTAGAACGCTTTGAAAAACTGTTTGCTGAAGCTTCTCCAAATGACTTGCCTAAGCTAAAAGCAGATTATCCTTTTATGTTTTCAAGTCAGTATCCAGATTCTATTTGGGTTGCCAGAATGACTGACACATTGCAACAGCAGATGTTTTCTGAAATCAAAAAAAAATATACTGATTTTTCAACAATAAATGAAGAAATAAAAAGCCTTTTCCAGCATCTTAAATATTATTATCCAGCGTTTAAGTCGCCTCGAGTTATCACGCTAATTAATGATGTTGAGTATAGAAACAAAACCATAGTGACAGACTCCATTGCCTTAATTGCTATTGATAATTATTTAGGCAGTGATCACGAGTTTTATGGCAATATCCAGAAGTATATTAGGCAAAATTTTGAAGCACCACAAATTGTTTCAGATTTGGCAACTGAGTATGCTCAAAAGCAAATCTATCAAGCATCACGCAAATCACTCCTAGATGAAATGGTATATTTTGGCAAGATACTTTACTTTAAAGATATGATGATTCCGTTTAAAACGGATGCTGAAAAAATAGGATATACACAAGAAGAACTGGATTGGGCAATTGAAAATGAACCGAATATTTGGCAGTTTTTTGTGGAACGAGAATTGTTGTTTGAAACCGATCCAAAATTAGCTGGTCGATTTATAAATCCAGCACCTTTTACAAAATTCAACTTAGAGCTTGATGCCGAATCTCCAGGGCGTTTAGGGCAATACATTGGTTGGCAAATTGTAAAAGCCTATATGGAAAATAATGAAGCAGACTTTAACGACATGTTGCAAATGGATGCAACAGAACTTTTTAATAAATCAAAATTTAAACCACGCAAATAATGGCAAATACACATACATCTAAAATTGAATTGAATGTAGAATTAGATGAAAACAGAATCCCTGAAAAACTGACTTGGTCTGCACAAGATGGAGGGATTACCAATGAAGAAGCAAAAGCAATGTTGCTTTCAGTTTGGGACAATAATGCTAAAGAAACCCTTAGAATAGATTTGTGGACCAAAGACATGCCAGTTGACGAAATGAAACAATTTTTTCATCAAACCTTGGTGGCTATGAGTGATACGTTTAATCGTGCAACACAAGATGAAAAAATGACAGCAACTATGAAAGATTTTTGTGATTATTTTGCCGAGAAGTTAGAGCTCAAGAAGTAAATAGTTGCCCAATTATTGAGGCGCCTTTTCTGTATTGGTTTTTTTATCTAATATCATATTGATTTCAGATTTAGATAAACCTAATTTATTTTCTAAAACCTGAAGATAATCCGAAGCATTATATAAGGGATAATCAGTGCCAAATGCGATTTTTTCATAGCCTAATTTATCCAAAAATGATTTCAGTTCAATAAACGCTTTTTCTGTTAACTTACTTACACCATCACTGTCTTTACCCAAAGCAACTGCTGAAATATCAAATAGAATTTTGTGTTGTTCAGGTATCCTATCTTTTTCATATAATTCAGCAAAAGTATTGACAACATTCTTAGTTTTTTGGTTAAACCCTCCCGAAGTTCCAAAATGAGCAATGGTTAAATGAATTGGTTTTAAATTAGTTAGAATAGAATCGACTAAAATCTCTATATCATCTTTTCCGAATTTAGGATGCCAGTTGTCAAAATGTAATAATATTGGCAGATTGTTTTCTGATGCTATGGCAAAAATTGATTTTACTTTTTTAAGATGTTCAGGTTCCGTTAAATATACTTGTGAAGAGCTAAAATGAAGCTTTAATCCAGAATTCTTATTTATTTGTAAACATCGCTGTAATTCCTCAACAGCATATGCTTTTAATGGATCTATAGCAAAAAAAGGTTTAACATTTTCCTTATACTTGCTAGATACCTTGAAAAGGTAATTGTTTTCTTGTTTAAGTTTTTCATATTCCTCGTTACCTTGATAAAATTCAGGACTTCCATAAACATAACCCATTCCAACAAGGTTAATATAATCAGTATTGTTTATGTTTAAGATAGAATCAATATTGGAATAATAATAATCCGGTTTGGAGAACGGAATTCCTAGATCTTTCCAATCTTTTATTAATTCAGGACTCATGATATGTACGTGATTGTCATATATTTCTAGATTAGGTTTATTATTGACTTCACTTTCCTTTTTATTACTTAAACATGAAAAACACAAGAAAAGAATAGCTAAAAAATATAATTGATGTTTGTTCATTTCAATATTAACAGGTTCACTTAAGTTAATATAAATATACTAATTATCTATACAATAATTAATTACCTGAAAAGGGAAACTGTTCTTGGTTGTTGTCTTTACTTTAATTAAATTACGCTAAGAAATAACCAACCATTAACAAGATTTTATCATGTACAAAAATCGTCTTGCCTTCGCCTTATTAGTTTTTATTACTTATTTTTTTCAACCTTCCAATAGTTTCGCTCAAACAGATCAAAAAGACGCCTTAACCAAGGTAGCTTCATCGCTTAAATTACGAGGCATTGGTCCTGCAGTAATGGGAGGGCGTATTGCAGATATTGCTGTAAGTCCTACAGATAAAAGTACTTGGTATATTGCTGTTGGTTCTGGTGGTTTATGGAAAACTACAAATAGAGGGATTTCATGGCAACCTGTTTTTGATAGTCAGAAATCGTATTCTATTGGTACTGTCACTATTGACCCAAACAATTCAGATGTGATTTGGGTTGGAACAGGTGAAAATGTTAGTGGTCGTCATGTAGCTTGGGGAGATGGTGTGTATAAAAGTTTAGATGGTGGAAAGACGTGGAAGCAAATGGATCTTGAAAAATCGGAGCATATTGGTAAAATTCTAGTTGACCCAAGAAACAGTGATATTGTATTTGTTGCTGCTGAAGGACCTCTCTGGTCGCCAGGAGGAGAACGCGGATTGTATAAAACCACAGATGGAGGAAAAACATGGCAATTAGTACTCAATATTGATAAAAATACTGGAGTTACTGATATAGAGTTTGACCCTTCAAATCCAGATGTGATGTATGCAGTGGCTTATCAACGTCGTAGACAAACGTGGTCGCTTATGGCTGGCGGACCAAAATCTGGCATCTATAAATCTACTGATAATGGTGACACGTGGCGACAAATAAAAACAGGATTGCCTTCAGGAGACATAGGAAAAATCGGTTTAGCAGTAACTCAAGCCAATCCTGAAATTGTATATGCAACTATTGAAGCCAATGATAGTGAAAAAGGCTTTTATAGATCTTTAGATAAAGGCGAAAGTTGGGAAAAGCAAAATAGTTATATTTCTGGTGGAACAGGACCACATTATTATCAGGAAATTGAGGCTTCACCACAAAATCCAGACCTTGTTTATCAAATGGATGTATTCTACCATGTCACACGTGATGGCGGAAAAACGTTTAATTATTTAGGAACTGGACGTGAAAAACACAGCGACAATCATGCCCTTTGGATTGATCCAGACGATGGAAACCATTTAATTTCTGGAACAGATGGAGGCTTGTATGAAACCTATGATGAAGGCACAACATGGCGCCATTTTGAAAATCTTCCCATCTCACAATTCTACAAACTCGGACTTGATAATTCTGAACCTTTTTACAACATTGTTGGAGGAGCTCAAGATTTAGGCACTTTAATTGGTCCATCAAGAACTATGAATACTGAAGGTGTTCGTAACCAAGATTGGTATGTGCCTCTTGGTGCAGATGGTTATGACTCCGTATTTGATCCCGAAAATCCGAATATTGTGTATATGGAAATTCAAGAAGGGACTTTACATCGTCTTGATAGAACTACTGAAGAGGTTATTAATATTCAACCACAACCTGAACCTAACGATCCTCCAGAACGCTGGAATTGGGATGCGCCAATTCAAATAAGTCCTCATAATAACAAACGTATTTATTTTGGGTCACAACGTGTTTGGAAAAGTGAAAATCAAGGCAATTCATGGACACCAATAAGCAAGGATTTAACTACAAATACCAATCGTTACGAATTGGAAACGATGGATAATCGCGTGTGGAGTGTTGATGATTTATATGATACTGGAGCTATGTCTAAATATGCAACACTGACATCGATTTCAGAATCTCCTAAAGTGGAAGGATTATTGTACACTGGTTCTGATGATGGACTTATTCATGTAAGTGAAGATGGTGGACAAAATTGGAGAAAAAGTGCACTGCCAAAAGTGCCAGCACGTTCTTTTATAAATGATATTGAAGCTTCAAACCATGATGCTAATACTGTTTTTGCTATTGCTGATGCTCATAAATTTGGAGATTATAGTGCTTATTTATTTATGAGTGCTGATCGTGGACGTACTTGGAAATCTATTGCTGGTGATTTACCAAGCAATACGATTGTTTGGGTGATAAAACAAGATTATGTTGATGAAAACTTATTGTTTATAGGAACAGAATATGGTATTTATTTTTCACCTAATAAAGGTATTAATTGGATTAAACTTAATGCTGGAGTACCTACCATTTCGTTTCGTGATTTGGAATTACATCCACGAGACAATGATTTAGTTGGAGCTACTTTTGGTCGTGGTTTCTATGTGCTTGATGATTATTCGCCATTGAGAGACATCAGCAGTGCTATAAAAAATAAGGCAAACACATTGTTTTCAGTGAGAGATGCTTGGTGGTATATACCAAGTGTTCCAATGCAAGCAAAGGGTAAACCTAGCCAAGGCACAACAAGTTTTGCTGCAGAGAATCCACCTTTTGGAGCAGTTTTCACCTACTATTTAAGTGATGTTCCAGAGACTGCAAAAACAGAACGTAAGAATTCTGAAAAAGCATTAAGAGAAAAAAATGCCAACATTCCTTTTCCTGGTTGGGAACAATTGTTTGAAGAATCAAAAGAAGACGAACCACAAATATTACTGTTGGTAAGTGACGAAAAAGGTAATCCTGTTCGTTGGATAAAAGGTTCAGCTAAAAAAGGAATGCATCGTGCAAATTGGGATTTGAGATTGCCAGCTCCAGATCCAATTAGTTTATCACAACCAGCGTTTAAGCCACCTTGGGCTGGAGATCCTGAAGGACCACTAGCTGCTCCAGGCAACTATAATGTAGCACTTTTTGTTGCTCATAATGGAATGCTAAAAGCACAAGGAGAGTCTCAAAAATTCACAGTTAAACCTGTTCCGTCTATTGCACCTAATACTGATTTTAAAACTATAGCAGAATTTCAAGCAAAAACTAGAGAAATGCTAAGACAGATTTCAAGTGCTGGCAGAACAATGGGTGAAGCAAGTAATCGATTGAGGCATATGAAAGCTGCATTGATAGAAACTCCAAAAGCGACACAAAAATTGTTTGCAGATTTGAATCAGCTGGAACAACAGTTAGCCGAATTGAGAAAGCGCCTTTATGGAGATCCTATTAGACGAAGTTTAAATGAAAATACATCACCATCCATTCAATCAAGAGTAGGACATGTTGCTTATGGACATTGGGAAACCACACAAAACCCAACGGAAACATTTAAGCGCAATATTGATATCGCAGAAGCTGATTTTAGTAAATTCCGAGGAGATTTGGGGGCTTATAGCAATGCGTTGAAGGCATACGAAGCAGCTTTGGAAGCAGCAGGAGCGCCATATACACCTGGACGAAAGTTTGATTAATTAATCCTAAATTGGGAGTACACTAAAAGTGTTTTTGGTTGTTTTGATTAGAAACTTGACCTTAAGAATTATTAAAATTTGCAATAAAATATAGATACAATAATGTCAAATTTTAAAAATCTCGATAAGGTGCATCTAAAAAAGCATTGGCTTCTTCTTCAGCAAACTTTGCATTTTTACTGTCCCAGTGTAAGGTTCTATTTGGGAAGCGTTGCGCAATGACGCCAAGTAATATGGTTTCGGTTAGGCGAGAGGCATAGGAGAAAGGTGCAGTACATTCATCCTTGCCTAAACAGGCATCTACAAACTGATGATAGTGTTTAGGAGCTTCAGTTCCATAATCTCGAATGGGTTCTTCTAATTTAAATTTTGAGACATCCATGTCTACATAGGTTCCATCTACAATGAGCTTAGGCATCAATTGAAAATGCGGTAGATATAAGTTACCTTTTTCTCCAATAAACATAGCACCTTGATCGTGTAGTTTTTCGTTATTAGGTAACATTAAATCCTTGTGCTGAGCAGGAGCGCCTTCACCATCGTACCAGATCCATTTAAAATTTTCAGTGGTATACTTTGTTCCAGGAAATTCGTAAGTAACCACATTTTTTTCAGGAAACCCAAATCCTGTTGGTTGTCGACATTCCGTTTTAATGGTATTTGGAACATCCAGAGCCAATGCATTGTATGGTGTGTCAAATATATGAACACCCATATCACCTAAAGTACCACATCCATAATCTAATACTTTTCGCCAATTCATAGGATGGTAATGTCCTTCTTTATAAGGTCGTTCAGGAGATGTGCCTAACCAAAGATTCCAGTCTAAATGCTCAGGAACAGGATCAGAACCTTCTGGAGATGCACCATCAAATCCCCAGTTTTTAGGAGACCAAGCGTGAACTGTACTTACTTTACCAATAATGCCAGACTGAATTAATAAGGTTGCTAGTTTATAATCGTAAAAGGAATGAACTTGAATTCCCATCTGTGTAATTAAATTCCTGTCTTTTGCCATTTTTTGCATGGCTCGAGCTTCAGTAACATGATGGGTTAAGGGCTTCTGGCAGTATACGGCTTTATTCATTTCCATAGCCATAAGTGAAGCAGGTGCGTGTGTATGATCTGGAGTAGATACTACAACCGCATCAATCTCATTTTCGAGTTCTTTTAACATCACGCGATAATCCTTATATACTCTCGCATTAGGAAACATTTTATGCGCAACATCAAGATAATTAGAATCAACATCGCAAAGTGCAGTAACATCTACTGATGGATGTGAAGATATTGCTTTTAAATCTTCCATTCCCATTCCACCAACACCTATGTGAGCAGATTTGATACGTCTTGAATTTATATTTTCATACGAAGAAAGAATTGGCATAAAAGCTAAAGACGACACTACAGCAGACGATTTTATAAATTTTCTTCTTTTCATTAGTTAGCTCTGGTATTATAATTTCTTAATTTTTATGTTTTTAAACCATAAGGGACTGTCATGATCCTGAAGCCCAATAAAACCTGTTTTAGAGGTTCCGTAATTTGGGTAGTCTTTCCATTTGCCTTTTAATCTTCTAGCGTTCCAATCATCTGACCAAGGTACAAAAGATAATACCTTTTTTCCATTGAGCCAATGTTCTACCAATTCTGGTGTAAAAATGATTCTTGTAGTGTTCCATTCGCCGGCTGGTTTAGTGATTTTTACATTGTTATCTGGAACATACATGGCATAATCTGCAGCAGTTTTTTGCCATTCTTGTAACGTAGCATTATTTATTGCTTCCCAGCCCAAATCATCAAGTAATTGGTATTCAGGAGCAATTTCTGGCGGACTGTTATAACCTTCTTTTAAGTGATAAAATACGCCACTATTACCACCAGCTGGAAGTTTCCATTCTAAATACAATTCAAAATTGTCAAACTCTTCTTTGGCATAAATGATATCTTTCCCACCTTGTTTTTCAGACTCTAATTTCTTTTCAGTATCAAAAGTTAGAGCACCATCTTTAATAACCCATTGCGCTGGAAGTGATTCACCATTATAGGCTCGCCATCCATCTGTTGTTGTTCCGTCAAATAGATAAATCCATTCGTCTGATTCTGGTTTTGCTTCATTTTTACAGGCAGTAATTAGGATAGCTAGAGAGAAGAATAAAAAATAGTGTTTCATGTGTTGGTTGAAATGTTTTGTTGATATCAGACCAATTTACAAAATATAGTTTATCAAAATGCAAACCATTGAAATTTACATGTATTGCAATTAATTTTTAATGATAAAAAAAAATTCAATTGGAGTTTACACCAAAAACTGAAACAAATCTGGTTTGTTATTCAGGTAATCTCCATAAAAATTATGAAGCTTCATTTTGGTAATTAACGGCTGTAAATCATTAGGAGATTTTAATTCTAAACCAACCACAGCTACATCATTTTCTCGGTTTACTTTTTTGGTGTATTCAAAATGCGTAATGTCGTCATTTGGTCCTAAAATTTCTACTACAAATTCTCTTAAAGCGCCTGCTCGTTGCGGAAATTTTATAATAAAATAGTGCTTTAAATTGGCATGTAATAAAGCGCGTTCCTTAATCTCTGGTGTTCTGGTAATATCGTTATTACTCCCACTAATAAGGCATACTACGTTTTTTCCTTTGATTTCATGGGCATATTGATCTAAAGCAGAAATACTTAAGGCACCAGCTGGTTCTACCACAATGGCGTCCTTGTTATATAGCTCTAAAATAGTCTGACAAATCTTGCCTTCAGGAACTGTAATCACAGCATCTAAATTCTGTTTACAAATTTCAAATGTTTTGTCACCTACTTTTTTAACAGCAGCGCCATCAACAAAGTTTTCAATATTTTTTAGCTCTACAATTTTATCTTTTTGGATAGACAAAGACATGGAAGGAGCTCCTTCAGGTTCAACTCCAATTATTTTTGTGTTTGGAGATAGTTGCTTCAACATTGTAGACAATCCAGAGGCTAAACCTCCTCCTCCAACAGGAATAAAAATATAGTCGATAGGTTGGTCTGTTTGTTTTAAAATTTCCAATCCAACTGTAGCTTGACCTTCAATTACTTTTTCGTCATTAAAAGGATGGATAAAGGTTTTGTTTAGCTGCTCGCTTTCTAACATAGCAGCTTCATAAGCATCGTCAAAGGTGTCGCCAACTAAAACCACTTCAATGAAATTTTCACCAAACATTTTGACCTGCTCAATTTTCTGACTAGGTGTTGGAGCAGGCATATAAATTGTTCCTTTTATTTTAAGCAACTTACATGATAATGCTACGCCTTGTGCATGATTTCCAGCACTTGCACATACAATTCCATTTTCAATCTCTACCTCATTTAAAGAAGACATTTTATTATAAGCACCTCGTATTTTGTAAGAGCGTACTTGTTGTAAATCTTCTCTTTTAAAAAGCACGTTACACCCAAATTGATTGGAGTAGCGCTCATTTTTGGATAAAGGCGTTAGTGAAACCACCTCTTTTAATTTTTCAGAGGCAGCTTCAACGTCTTTTAAGTTTGGAAAATATGTTGTTGTGGTTTGCATATTTTTAAGCAAATACTTCTTCTTTAGCTTCAGTTTTAATAGTTTTCATGTCTGTCATGGCTTGACGCAATACTTTTCCCGTTGCTTCAATAGGATGATTTCTAATGGCATTATTTACCTTAATCAACTCTAAATTATCAACTGCATTGGTTTTAGAAAACGACTTACCAATCACATCAGTCTTAACAGTTTTCATAAAATCAACCAATAACGGCTTACAAGCATGATCAAATAAATAACAGCCATACTCAGCCGTGTCAGAAATGATTCGGTTCATTTCAAACAATTTCTTTCTTGCAACAGTATTTGCTATTAATGGTAATTCGTGTAACGACTCGTAGTACGCTGACTCTTCAATAATTCCTGAGGCAACCATAGTATCAAAAGCCAACTCTACTCCTGCTCTTACAAAGGCTACCATGAGTACACCATGATCAAAATACTCCTGCTCTGAAATATGTTCAGAAGTTGCATTTGTTTTTTCAAAAGCGGTTTCTTCTGTTTCGGCTCTCCATTTTAATAAATTCACGTCATCATTAGCCCAGTCTTCCATCATGGTTTGTGAAAAATGACCAGACATGATATCATCCATGTGCTTAACAAACAATGGTTTCATGATGGTTTTAAGCTCTTCTGATAATTCGAAAGCTTTAATTTTTGCTGGATTGGACAAGCGATCCATCATGTTGGTTATGCCTCCGTGTTTTAAAGCCTCTGTAATAGTTTCCCAACCATATTGAATGAGTTTTGCAGCATAGTTTGGATCAATCCCTTCTTCAACCATTTTATCAAATGACAAAATAGATGCTGTTTGCAACACACCACATAAAATGGTTTGCTCTCCCATTAAATCACTTTTTACCTCAGCTACAAACGACGACTCTAAAACGCCTGCTTTATGTCCTCCAGTTGCTGCTGCATAGGCTTTAGCTTGAACCCAACCTTTGCCTTCTGGATCATTTTCTGGATGTACAGCAGTTAAGGTTGGCACTCCAAAACCACGTAAATATTCTTCTCTAACTTCGGTTCCTGGGCATTTAGGAGCCACCATGATTACTGTTAAATCTTCACGGATTTGTTTACCTTCTTCAACAATATTAAATCCATGAGAATACGATAATGTTGCACCTTTTTTCATCATTGGCATGACAGTATCAACAACATCAGAATGTTGCTTGTCTGGTGTTAAATTCAGCACTAAATCTGCTGTTGGAATGAGTTCTTCATAAGTTCCAACATTAAATCCGTTGCTTGTTGCATTTTGGTACGATTGACGTTTCTCTGCAATGGCTTGTTCACGCAAGGCATACGAAATATCCAAACCTGAATCTCTCATATTTAAACCTTGGTTCAAACCTTGTGCTCCACAACCAACGATTACTATTTTCTTACCAATTAATGCAGAAACACCATCCTCAAACTCGGAAGATTCCATAAATCTACATTTAGATAATTGTTCTAATTTTTGACTTAACGATAATGTGTTAAAATAATTTGCCATTTTTTTAATTTTATTAGTTTTCACTTCTTCTCGACAAGCTTTGCTTGCTACCTTCAATATAAGATGTCTCTTATATTTCGGTAATGCTCGAAGTGACAGCTCAACTTTAATTTTTTAATTATTAAATGCGGCTAGCATTTCTGTTATTTTCATTTCATCTTTAGTGACTGCAATTCGTCCTGAACGCACAAATTGCATGATTCCGAATACACTTAGCTCTCTATATAAAAGTTCTATTTCGTTTTTACGCCCTGACTTTTCTAGTACAAAAAACTTTTTGTTAACTGTAACAATGCGAGCATTACTCTCTTTGATAATATTTTGAATTTGACGTTCCTCAAATAGCAAGTCTGATTTGATTTTAAACAAGCACGACTCCTGATAAATGGTTTCATCTTCGGTGTGATAATAAGCCTTTATGACTTCAACTTGCTTTTCAATTTGACCTATTATCTTTTTCATTTGCTCTTCAGTCATGTTTACTAAAATGGTCCAGCGAGTTACGCCTTCAATTTCAGAAGCTGATGAATTAATACTTTCAATATTGATATGTCTACGTTGAAAAATTGCTGAAATCCGATTCAACAATCCTATGTTATTTTCAGTATATACTGAAACCGTAAATTGTATAATTTCTTTCTCCATAATTATTCTAATCTTATATCTGAAACACTTGCTCCTGAAGGTACCATCGGAAATACATTATCTTCCTTTTCCACACAAACCTCTAAGAAATAGGCATCTTTACTTTGCATCATTTCTTCTATAGCAGAAGCTAATTCTTCTCTTTTAGTTACACGTTTTGCATCTACGTAGTAACCTTTTGCGATAGCAACAAAATCTGGGTTTGTCATTTCTGTTGATGCATAACGTTTATCAAAAAACAACTGTTGCCACTGACGAACCATTCCTAAGAAATCATTGTTTAAAACCACAATTTTCACAGGTACTTTAGTTTGAAAAATAGTACCTAACTCCTGAATGGTCATTTGATAACCACCATCACCAATAATGGCGACAACTTCACGTTCTGGAGCTGCCATTTTTGCTCCAATTGCTGCTGGTAAAGCAAATCCCATAGTACCTAATCCACCAGAAGTGATGTTGCTTTTGCTGACATTGAATTCTGCATAACGACAAGCGATCATTTGGTGCTGACCAACGTCTGATACTATTGCTGCCTCACCTTTGCTTTGTTTGTTGATTTCATTAAGCACTTCTCCCATAGTCAACCCTTCCTTCGTAGGATGCAAATCATTTTTGATAACTTTTTCAAATTCTATAGCGTATAAATCTTTGAATTTTTGCAGCCATTCTGTATGTGAGTTTGCCTTTAAAAGAGGAAGTAGCTTGGATAAACTTTCTTTTGAATCTCCCAATACAGCGACATCAGTTTTTACATTTTTATCAACTTCGGCAGGATCAATTTCAAAGTGAATCACTTTAGCTTGTGTTGCATAGTCGTCTAATTTACCTGTTACACGATCGTCAAAACGCATGCCTATTGCAATTAAAACATCACAATCATTGGTGAGAACGTTTGGAGCATAGTTTCCATGCATACCGACCATACCAATATTTAATGGATGTGACGTTGGTATTGCTGATGCTCCCATAATGGTCCAAGCCGATGGGATTCCAGCTTTTTCAATCACTGCTTTAAGTTCTTCCTCTGCTTTACCAAGAATAACACCTTGTCCCCAAACAATCATTGGCTTTTTAGCATTATTGATTAATTCAGCAGCAGCTTTCAGTTTAAATTCATCAACCTTAGGAACAGGATTATAGCTTCTTACTCCAGTACATTTTTTATATTGAAAATCAAATTCTTCAAATTGTGCATCCTTTGTGATATCAATTAAAACTGGTCCAGGACGACCGCTTTTAGCAATGTAAAATGCTTTAGCAATCACTTCTGGAATCTCAGAAGCTTTGGTTACTTGATGATTCCACTTTGTAACAGGAGTAGAAATACCTACTATATCTGTTTCCTGAAAAGCATCACTTCCCAATAAATGGGAAGCCACTTGACCTGTGATACAAACTATTGGAGTAGAATCAATCTGGGCATCAGCAATTCCAGTAATTAAGTTAGTAGCACCAGGACCCGAAGTTGCCATGGCTACTCCAACTTTCCCAGAAATACGTGCATAGCCTTGAGCTGCATGAGTAGCACCTTGTTCATGCCTAGTTAGTACATGATGAATTTTATCTTGATATTTATAAAGCTCATCGTAAACAGGCATAATTGCTCCTCCAGGATAACCATAAAGAACATCGACACCTTCAGCCAATAAACATCTCACGATAGCCTCACTACCCGAAATACGTTCTTTAGGTTGCTCTAAATATTGCTTTTGTTTCACAGTTAAAGTTTCTTTCATAATATTTTAATTCTCAATTATAAGATTCCTGCTTTCGCAGGAACTAAAATTCATCTGTTACACATCCTTTAGATGCTGATGAAACCGTTCTTGCATACTTATATAATACACCGCGTTCAACTTTGAGTTTTGGTGCTTTCCATTGTTGTTTTCTTTGTTGAAGTTCTTGTTCTGAAACTTCAAGTGTAATGCTATTTGTTTCGGCATCAATGGTAATTATATCGCCATCTTTCACCAATGCAATTGTTCCTCCTTCTTGTGCTTCAGGTGTGATGTGTCCAACCACGAAACCATGAGTTCCTCCTGAGAAACGTCCATCAGTAATTAGAGCCACATCTTTCCCTAAACCTGCTCCCATTATTGCAGCAGTTGGCTTTAACATTTCAGGCATTCCTGGACCACCTTTTGGACCTTCATAACGAATGACTACAACATCACCTTTTTTTACTTTGCCATCACGAATGCCATCATTGGCATCGTATTCGCCTTCAAAAACTTTTGCAGTTCCTCTATACTTTAAGCCTTCTTTTCCAGTGATTTTTGCCACACTACCTTCAGGTGCTAAATTGCCATACAGCATTCTGAGATGTCCTGAAATTTTTATTGGATTCTCTATTGGCTTAATTACATCTTGTCCTTCCGTTAAATCATCAACATCCAATAAATTTTCGGCTAGTGTTTTTCCTGTTACCGTTAAGCAATCACCATGAAGTAGTCCTTTTTTCAATAAGTATTTCATGACAGCTGGAATTCCTCCAACTGCATGAACATCTTCCATAAGATATTTTCCACTAGGTTTTAAGTCTGCCAAAAATGGCGTGTTGTCACTTATGTTTTGAAAATCACTTAAGGTAAACTCTATTTGAGCTGCTCTTGCAATGGCTAAGAAATGAAGTACAGCGTTAGTTGATCCTCCTAAAATGGTGACTAATCGAATTGCATTTTCAAGTGATTTTCTCGTAATTATATCTGAAGGTTTTATATCCTTTTCCAATAGCAATCGCATAGCTTCACCAGCTTTAACAGCCTCTTGTTGTTTAGCTTCACCTGTTGCAGGATTTGATGAATTGAAAGGCAAAGTCATTCCTAAGGCTTCAATTGCTGACGCCATAGTATTTGCAGTGTACATTCCACCACAAGCTCCAGCTCCAGGAATTGCTTTTTTTACTATACATTCAAATTCTTCTTGCTCCATGGTTCCAGCGACTTTACTTCCCCAAGCTTCAAATGCCGAAACGACATCCAATTTTTTTCCGTTGTGGCAACCAGAATCTATGGTTCCTCCATACACTAAAATGGATGGTCTATTCAGACGAATCATTGCCATTAATGCTCCAGGCATGTTTTTGTCACAGCCAACCACAGTCACCAAACCATCATAACTCATGGCCTGAACCACTGTTTCCATGGAGTCTGCGATAACGTCTCTAGAAGGTAATGAATAACGCATTCCTGGAGTTCCCATTGAAATGCCATCACTTACTCCAATAGTGTTAAAAATCAATCCAACAACATCTTGATTGAGTGTGCCTTGTTTAACTAGTTTTGCTAAGTCATTAAGGTGCATATTACACGGATTACCTTCGTAACCTGTACTAGCGATTCCTACCAATGGTTTTTCAAAATCTTCCTTTGTTAAGCCAATACCATGTAACATGGCTTGTGCTGCTGGCTGTGTTGGGTCTTGGGTGACTGTTTTACTGTATTTATTTAATTTCTTCATTCTTTATTTTTCGACTAAGCAAAGCTTAGAGTATTCAAAATTATATTTTTAGTTGTTTTCAATTCTTTAACAATAGTGCATTGGTCTAAATTCATTGATGCTAATATCTATTTACAAGCCTGTTTATCAATATTTTAAAATGCTCTTTATATGATGTTCAATGCTGCAAAATTTTCATAAAAAAAGCCTTCCGAATAAGGAAGGCTTTTTAAATTGTTATTTTGAATTTACAATACCATTCCTCAGCGTTGTGAAATAATCACGACGATAATAATAGAAATGATATTTAAAATGTGTCTTTGCATTTGTTGGGTCAAATATTGATAAATTATTTTTAATAACCAAATTATATCTAAAGAGAAAAAAGTTGCTTAACATGCTCTCAAAAAATATTTTATAGATTTTTTTTCGGTTTAAGGTCAATTTATTCCAAAAGGGTTTTTTAGTTTAATGATATTATCTACATTTGCCAACGAATTATACGAGGAAAAATTTGTTCTGATTGCAACCTCAATAAAAAATGCTAAAGCAGTAATTAAGATACTTCTCTAGCGACCAAGCAATCACATTTTTCCTTATTTTTAATAAACTAAATAACGATTTATGTCATATTTATTTACTTCGGAAAGTGTATCTGAAGGACATCCAGATAAAGTAGCAGACCAAATTAGTGATGCTTTAATAGATAATTTTTTAGCCTTTGATCCAGAATCAAAAGTAGCCTGCGAAACCTTAGTTACAACAGGACAAGTCGTATTGGCTGGCGAAGTGAAGTCTAATACTTATTTAGACGTTCAAAAAATAGCAAGAGAAACCATTAATAAGATTGGTTATACCAAAAGTGAATATATGTTTGATGGCAATTCCTGTGGTGTGTTTTCAGCAATTCATGAGCAGTCTGATGATATTAATCGTGGTGTTGATAGAGAAAACAAAGAAGAACAAGGGGCTGGAGACCAAGGTATGATGTTTGGTTATGCTACTCGTGAAACCGAAAACTATATGCCTTTGGCTTTAGATTTAGCGCACAGAATTTTAATAGAGCTTGCAGAATTACGTCGTGAAAATAAAGAGATTACATATTTACGTCCTGACTCTAAAAGTCAGGTGACTATTGAATATAGTGACGATAATGTGCCGCAACGTATTGATGCCATTGTTGTATCGACGCAACATGACGACTTTGATACTGACGACGCCATGCTTGCTAAAATTAGAAAGGATATTGTTGAGATTTTAATACCAAGAGTTGTTGCTAAATTACCTAATGAAATACAAGCGTTGTTTACTGATGATATTAAATATCACATCAATCCTACTGGGAAATTTGTGATTGGTGGACCTCATGGTGACACAGGATTAACAGGACGAAAAATTATTGTGGATACTTACGGAGGAAAAGGTGCACATGGTGGTGGTGCTTTCTCAGGGAAAGACCCAAGTAAGGTGGATAGAAGTGCTGCTTACGCCACACGACATATTGCAAAAAACCTTGTAGCTGCTGGTGTTTGCGATGAAGTGTTGGTACAAGTAAGTTATGCCATTGGTGTTGTTGAACCCATGGGGATTTTTATAGATACTTATGGCACTTGTGCTTTTAACATGACAGATGGTGAAATTGCAGAAAAAGTCTCTAAGATTTTTGACATGCGACCAGCTGCAATTGAACGACGCTTAAAACTACGCAACCCAATGTATAGCGAAACTGCTGCTTATGGACACATGGGAAGGCCAAATGAAATTGTATCAAAGACATTTCAACAACCAAATGGAGAACCTATTACTCTAGATGTTGAGTTGTTTACTTGGGAAAAACTGGATTATGTAGATAAGGTTAAAGAAGCCTTTGGTCTATAACAATTATAAAATTTATAATAGGAAAACCTCATAAATCTAATTATGAGGTTTTTTGTTGTTTGATATTATGATAAAAAAAGCCCTCTTAAATAAGAAGGCTTTTGTTTGTATATAAAATGATTCTATTAATTATCGTCTAAACCACCTTTACGGTTTGGCGAACGTTGTGTAGGCCATTCCATTTGTTTCCCTGTTCTAGGACTAACAGGTAATACAATTTTTTCAGTGGATGTTTTATCAGGATCTTCAGATGCCATATATGTTAGAATAGCAGTTAATATGGCGTTGTTTCTAACATCATCAAATATAACTTTATCGTAAGTGTCTCTGTTGGTGTGCCAAGTATAATTCCAGTATGACCAGTTTAATGCGCTTAAGTTAAACGCAGGTGCTCCAGCAGCTAAAAATGATGCATTATCACTTCCGCCTCCACTAGGTGTTCCTGGGAATGTTGTTTCAATATGTTGGGTAATATCTCTAGGTACAGCTGCTAACCAACTTCCTAAATAGTCATACGAATGTAAAAATCCTGCTCCAGAAATATTTACAACACGTCCTGTTCCGTTATCTTGGTTAAAAGAAGCCTGTAAGTTTTTTACGATTTCCGGATGGTCTTCAACAAAAGCACGAGAACCATTTAAGCCTTGCTCTTCACTTCCCCAATGACCAACAATAATGGTACGTTTTGGATTAGGATAAAATTTCTTTAACAAACGCATGGCTTCCATCATGACTAAAGTCCCTGTTCCATTGTCTGTTGCACCTTGTCCACCATCCCAAGAATCAAAATGGGCAGATAACACAATATATTCATTTGGTTTTTCAGAACCTTTAATAGTTCCAATAGTATTGAATGTTGGCACTTCACCTAATTCTTTTGATTCTGCTACAACCTTAATTACTGGTTTGTTGCCATATTCGGCTAAACGATACAGCATTCCATAGTCTTCCAATTCAACATCAATAGTAGGAATGGTTTTTACTCTAGAGCTAAATATTTTATTGACTCCAAAACCACTTGACCAATTGCTTGCTATAAGTCCTACAGCTCCAGCTTCTTCTAAAGCACCACCAATGGTACGTGAGTTATAACCAGACCTAGCTATGTTTTCACGCCATTCTTTGGTTTGAGCATCACGACTTTCTTTCATTTTTGTGAACGATTCTTCTGTTGCAAATTCTTCCCAGTTATAATCCGGACGACCAGTTGGTTCTTTCATATCTATCATCACAAACTTACCTTTAACACTTGGTAACCAATTTTTAAAAGCAACTGAGTCTTTAATATTTGCTGGTAATGTTACTACCTCAGCGGTTACACCTCCTTTTGGAGTACTTGCGCTCCAAGCCAATTGCATACCATCTAAAGTTTGTACTCTAGGTGATACCATATCTATATGTGTGATGCCGCGTTCCCAACCACGCCATGTTCCATAATTTTCTTGCTTGGCTTCAATTCCCCATTTCGCATATTGCTCAATAGCCCATTTGCTAGCATGTTCCATTTGAGGTGTTCCCACTAAACGTGGACCAACTACATCTAATAGTTCGTGAGCCAAACGTTCAAGTTGAGAGTTTTCGTTTGCTTCTTTAATTATATTATCAATCACATCATCTTGAGCAAACAGGTTGCCTCCAGAAAACAGCAATGCAATAAGAAATAGTTTAATTGTAAATTTCATTGTAAAATGTATTTGTTGGTTATCAAATTTTTAAAAGTTTTCTAAAATAGATAATTATTATGATTTAGAGTGTTAAAATTTTGGTATAAAAAAACCAGCTCATAAGCTGGCTTCTTCAATTTTATTCAATCAAATTTAGTGATGGTATCAATTTCTTGGTCTACCACGATTATCTCTCATTTCTTGCATCTTTCCAGAAATAATTTCTTTGTATTCCATTTTTGTAACTATTTTTCCTTTATCTGGAGCTTCAATTATTTCTTTTTCTTTTGGATTCATAATAATTTTAGAACACAACATTATTGTATTTCCAACGCTCACTTCAAGTATCAGTCCTGGTAGTCCCCAATATTCCAATGGTCCTTGACTTACTGGAATTTGTGAAGAATACCAAGCAGTTACTTTTGTCATTTTAACCTCTTCAGAATTATCTTCACTTAATTCTCCCCATGAAAAATCATACCAAGTTAGTTGAGATGATGGTATCATTGCTGTTGCTTTAAAAGATGTATATTGTCCTATTTGTTTACTCTCTCCACTTAACTGCCAATCTATGGTCAATAAATCATCTTTCACCAAAAACCTTTTTCCATAAAACTCCTGACTTTGTAAAAGCATATTGGTTTTGATATTTTTATATTGTTCTCCTGGTGTAAAATTCTTCCCCCAAGTATCAGTTGCTCCTGAGATAGCGTCTAATTTGTCTTCTTCTTTAAAAAATGATTCTTCCTTATTAAAAGTAAGAACATACGTTTTTTCAAGTCTATTTTTTAAGTTCTCAAAAATTTGTTTTTTTTGGGCTTCAGTCATCCTATCTCCAAAACTTCCTAGTTCCATTGTGGATTTTGAG
The DNA here is from genome assembly GCA_030429955.1 of Bacteroidia bacterium. Taxonomy (GTDB): domain Bacteria; phylum Bacteroidota; class Bacteroidia; order Flavobacteriales; family Flavobacteriaceae; genus CAJQLB01. The sequence continues at coordinate 12,851 of JAUIGO010000021.1, read as the reverse complement.
AAGTAATAAGCTTTGCCTTGAAAATCTTGTGCAAATAATGGTGATGATAATAAAAAGGTTAAAATGAAAAAGCTGAATTTTGAAATTAAGTTTATCATGATTATTAATCTTAATCGATTATTGTTTAACAAATATAACGAAACATTAAACATTTTAATCTTCTTTATTATAATATTAACACTCATGAAAAGGCATAATCTAGTATTATGAAAGTGGATATAGAAAATTTGAGCAAAAAAAACCAGCTTAAAAGCTGGCTTCTTTTTTATAAGCTATAAACTAACCTAAAAGAAATAAACCTTGGTTGAATAAAGTATTCTGAGGCACTTACTGAAACTGCTCCTGCACTACTTTCGTTTTGCGAGCGCGTATCCAATAAATTGGTTGCTTTTATTTCGTATTCAAATTTAGCATCTCTATCTTTTCGGTATGATAATGAAGCATTCCAAAATTCAAAGGTGTTATCAATGGTATTATCTTCACTACTGAAATTGTTTGAGGTGTAATCAGTTCTAAACGTAAAAGCTTTTAAGAAAAGAGCATCAACTTCAATTGAAGGTGTTTTGGTGAAGAATTTGGTGCTTCCTCCACGACCTTGTTGGTTATCTTGAATTCTATAATCATATCGAACTTCAACATTTGGAGCTGTCTTAAAATTGGTTCTTAGACTTGCACTATAATTTTGCGTATAACTTTCGTTTACAGAACGTGTGTCTTGGATAAATTGATTGAATTTAGAGTAATTAAAGTTTCCAGATAAAGACCCTCTAATTTTATTAAAGGTTCTTTGAAAACGCCCTGATGCACTTACACTTTCGTCTGCAAACCCTGAATTGAACGGCGAGCTTATACTTATTACACTTCCTGGCTCAAACTCTGATCTATTTCTAATATTATCAATGCTTTTATTATAGGTGATATTTGCAAATACGTTAGTATAATTAAACATGTTGAAGCTGTAGTAGAACAAACTAACGTTGTGTGATAATGCATTTTCTAAATCAGGAACACCAGAAAATATTGAATTATAACTATTAAGGACTAGACCTCTTGCAAATCTTGACACATCTGTAAACTGTGTTTGCATACGATAGTTAAAGGTAATTTGCTCACTCTTTTTCAGTTGCATTCTCACATTGAAATCTGGTAGTAATCTGAAAAAATTATCAGTAGTTTCTTCACCAAATTGGTCGTTCTTGACACTATATGTATGCCCTGAAACTCCAGGCGTAAAAGTAAAAATACCTGATTTTAAACGATAGTGAATGCCTAAATACAAATCACTAAAACTGTAATCAATATCGTTTTCATCTAATCCACCATTAATGGTTGGTGTTGGATTAAAAGTTGAACCATCATCTAAAAATTGAAAAATATTAGAATTGAATTTCTGATTGCTCAAAATGGTTCCGAGCGTAAAATTAATATCGCTTTTAGTGTTTAAAATATTCCAATAATCAAGCTTAGCATCCAATTGATTGGATTTAATGCGTTTGTCTTGAGCTATGTTATAATCTACTTGAGCACCATCTAACCCTAAATTATCTGCTGTGCCTTCATAATTATCTTTATCATCCAATATTGCGTTGTAAAATGGATCTTCATCAGAAAGCAAATGCTGTGCTTCCAGCGCAAAAATATTGTTAGCATCAAGCGTGTAGTAATAATTTAAATTCTGATTGATACTGTAAGGACTTGAGCTTTCCAATTGATCAATATCTCCAATCACAGATGAGAAAAAGCCTTGATCCTGAGATTCTTTTGAAATTTTACCAAGAACATCATAATCTAATTGATTGTTCACGTTTGGTTTGTAAGAAGCCGAAAGTTTCAACATTCCTAAGTCACTATTTTGCATGGTATTGCTTTCGGTGCTTTCATCAGGAATTCCAATTTCTGGATCTGTATATTGTCTGCTCGTATTTTCTTGCAATTCTGTTTTGGTATTAGCCAGAATGGCGAAACCACTTAAATCTAAAGCTTTATTTGGTGACCAGCTAAAGTTTGCAGCACCAAATTTGGTTTCAATATCTTTCGCTTTACCATTTTGTGCTGTAAGAAACCCTAAGTTATTACTGCCTAAATTTATACTTGTCCCACTAGATCTGCTTGGACCTCTAAAACCTCCAGAAAAATTAAAATAATCACGACGTGTAAAAGCAACTTCACCAAGATTGTTTAAATCTCCAATAATATTGATACTGTAATTTGGGCTGTAATAAAATAATTTGGGTTGAAATAGGTACAAGCCATTATTAGGTGAATCACCTCCTCCAGCAGTTATATTACCAAACCAAAAATTGGTTTTTCCTTCTTTTAGTTTAATATTGATGGCAACATTATCTTGATTATTAGTGACACCACTTAATTGACCAACTTCAGCGTAATTTTTAAGTACTTGCACTTTATCTACTGCATTTGAAGGAATATTTTTAGTGGCTAATTTAGTATCGCCATCAAAAAAATCTTTGCCTTCAACCATTACTTTAGAAACCACTTTGCCTTCAACTTCAATTTGGCCATCATCATTGATTTCAACTCCTGGAAGGTTTTTAAGAACATCTTCTAACTTTCTTTCGGTTCCTTTGTTAAAAGAATCTGCATTATAAACCAATGTGTCTCCTTTTACCGAAACTGGCATTTCGTAAGTAAGTTCAATTTCATCTAAAGCATTGTCTTCATATAAGACGAAATCTTTATCAATATCTTCAGACTTTGTGTCTACAATTTCTTTGGCAGTTTTCATACCAATGTAGCTTACCTGAATTTCATACTTGCTGTTTTCGTTTAAATCCAGTTTATAACGTCCTACATCATTGGTTATGCCATACGAATCTAAAATCTTGGTTTCCTGATTGATGGCAATAACGTTGGCAAGTTCGAGAGGGTTACCAATACTGTCTTTTACAATACCTTCTACTTTTATTTGAGCAAAGGTTGTACCAACTACAATAAGTAGTAAAGTGGTTAAAGTATATTTCATAAGTTAGTTAAAGATTTTTTAGAAAAGGTAATTACAAATAATTATTTTGTTCATCAATAATAATATTTTATTAAACAAAATATATACATATTATCAAAATGTTAACATAAATCATTTTAAGCTTGATTGTTAATTCCCTCTGATTCTTCCACCACCATCACGACCTCTTCCTCGAAACATTTCTTGCATTTCCTCCATTTTCTTTTTGATAATTTCAGAATACTCTTCTTGAGTTACTTGTTTTCCTTTTGATGGTCTTTTTATTTCGTCTTTTTCGTCTGGATTCATAATAATTTTTGAGCATAGTATCACTGTTCGTCCTGCACTTACTTCTAATATCAGACCTGGAAGTCCCCAATATTCTCCTGGACCTTGATTAATTGGGATTTGTGGTGTGTACCAAGCTGTTATGGTTTGCTCTTTTGGTATTTCAAAATCATCCATTGGGTTGTCTGTTTTTGTTGAATCCTTTGGTTTTTCAGCACTCTCATTCCCTCTACCTCTTCTTCTGGCATTCATGAAATCTGTATCATCAAGCTTCTTGACTGCTGTTGCTTTCATTGCCATATACTGACCAATTTGCTTGGTTTCGCCTGTCATAACCCAATCCAATTTAGGCAATTCATCATCTACTAAAAACTGTTTTCCAAAGAACTCGTTTTCAATCAGCATTTTGTTTTCTTTTACATTTTTATACTGGTCTCCTCCAGTCATAGACATACCACCAAAACGCATTCCACCACCTCCTGGAGCATCTAATTTTTCTTCTTCTTTGTAAATAGATTCTTCTTTGTTAAATGTTAATATGAATGTTTTTTCAAACATACTTTTCATACGATCAGCAATCTGTTTTTTCTGTTGATCACTCATTTCTCTTCCTCCAAAATTCTCCATATCTAAAATAGTTTTAGAGAAATAATAGGCTTTACCTTGGAAGTCTTTTTGAGCAAATACTGACACTGTAAGCAGCATTAAAATTGCACTTACAAAAATTTTGGAATATGATTTCATAACTATATAGTCTTAAATTGAAAAGTAAAAATAGTTTTTTACCACGTATTAGACTCAAATAGTTGCATTTAGTTTAAAGCCGCATCGTTAAATTATTTACAACGATATTTTAGTTGCCATCTCCAATTCTGATTTCAATGCTCTCTCCATCACGATGTTCACGATTATTTCTCATACGTTCATTCATTTCCTTCATTTTCTTTTCCATCATTTCATCGTACTTTTTCTGCGTCACTTTTTGCCCTTTTGTTGGTTCTTTAATCTCTACTGCTTTTTCAGGATTCAGAACCACTTTGCTACACATCATTGTGGTTGTACCATCACTGACTTCTAAAATTAATCCTGGAAGTCCATGGTATTGAGCTGGTCCTGTGTTTACTGGAATTTGAGGTGTATACCAAGCCGTTACAGTAATTTCTTTCATTTCAGGTTTAGCTTCTTCGTCGAGATCTTTATCACCATTTACACTAATACCACCTTGAATAACTTCAACCTCTCTTTTAAACGTAGCTTTATAACACGTGTAATCTCCAATGTTTTTTGTTTCGCTTCCCAGTTCCCATTTAATATCTTCCAGCTTATCTCGTATTAAAAATAGTTTACTAAAAGATTCATTTTGATTGGTGTAGCGTTTTTCTTTAGTGTTCTTGTACATCACATCTGAGCCTCCAGTTTCAACCATAACCATGACCATGCCTTGTGGCTGTGGTGCTTCTAATTGTTCATCCTCTTTGTAAATGGATTCTTCCTTATTAAAGATTAGAATATGTGTTTTTTCAAATTGCTTTTTCATCATGGCCATCATTCGTTGATGCATTTCAGAATTCATTTGAGTACTATCCAACTTAATATCAAATTTTCTTTGGGATTTGTAGGTCGCTATACCTTGAAAGTCTTGCGCCATAACATTAGTTGTTATAGCCATAATAAGCAAAGTGATTAGTTTAACTAGTCTATTCATGATTATTAATTTAAATTTTGCAATACAAATATGAGAACTTGTTGTAAACTTTTGAGTTAACTAGTGTTAACGTGTGTTAAGCAATTCGCTTTCTATAAAATTAACAATTACTTTTGAGTTATGAATGACGCTAGATACAGAGTAATCTTATATATAATTGTTGCGGTAATTGTTGGTACCATTAGCATTCAGGTTTATTGGAACTTTAAAAACTATGAGATTAATAAACAGCAATTAACCAATGAGGTGCAAGCAAGTTTGGACAATGCTGTTGAAACCTATTATGCCAACTTAGCTAAAGAAAACACGATTGGTTTTGCAATTGAAGCAACGTCAGAAGGTATTTTAGGTAAAGGTGGGAAATTTGACAGTATATTAAGCTCTATACAATTTGAAGAAAAGGGATTCAAAAATATGGATTCGCTTAGAATTAGCATTAACAATACTGACGGAATACAAATTTTTGAAGGTCTAAAAGCAGATTCTCTTTCAAAAGCTTTACACAATAATGATGAGCATCAAAATCATCTAAAAAAAATGGTTGAGTATAGTACATCAAAAACACAAAAACCAGATTCTTTGATTATTGATGACTTTAAAATTTTGACTTCAAAAGTGATTTTTTCGATGTCGCAAGACACTTTAAATTTGACCACCATAGATTCCTTGTTAAAACAAGATCTTAAACGGAAAAACTTAGATATTGAATTTGGCTTAACACTAACCAATTCTGATACCAAACCACACGTTTTTAATGAAGCTATTGTTAATGCATCCTCTATAAACGCATTATCAAATTCTACATTTTTACCTCAAGATAGTTCACTTAAAATTGATTTTACCAACACCACAAAAGAAATTTTAAAGCGTATTCTTACAGGTATTTTATTATCTACATTACTTGTTCTGGTGGTAATTAGTTGTTTGTTTTACTTACTGAAAATTATAAAACATCAAAAGCAGATTGCAGAAGTCAAGAACGATTTTATAAGCAACATCACACATGAGTTTAAAACTCCTATTTCAACTATTGGAGTTGCTTTAGAGAGTATTAAAAACTTTAATGTTTTAAATGATACTGAAAAAACAAAGTCTTACATTGATATGTCAAACAATCAATTGAGTAAACTTAATGTGATGGTTGAAAAGCTTTTGGAAACAGCTTCTTTAGACAGTGAAAATTTACAGCTAAACAAAGAACAAAATAACGTAACAGAGCTCATACATGGATTAGTCAATAAGCATAAATTAGAACTCGCAGAAAAATCATTATCCTTTGATGCTTCTCAAGATGATATATATGCTCCAATTGATGTGTTTCATTTTGAAAATGCTATAAATAACATTATTGACAATGCCATAAAATATGGAGGAAATAAGATAACGGTAAATCTGCAACAAAATGCCAATGGCTTTACCATTACTATTTCTGATAATGGAAAAACTCTGACTAAAGAGAACAAGGATAAAATATTTGAGAAGTTTTACCGCATCCCAAAAGGCAACACACATGATGTAAAAGGGTTTGGTATAGGTTTGTATTATGCTAAAAAAATCATTGAAAAACATGATGGAACAATTCACTTAGATTTAGATAATGAATGGACCACTTTTAAAATCACAATTCCAAATGGATAAGCATAAAAACACCATATTATTAGCCGAAGACGAGCCAGCTTTGGGGCAAATAATCAAAGAGAGCTTAGAGACTAGAAACTTTCAAGTTTTGCTTTGTGACAATGGTGAAAAAGCTTACCAAACATACAAACAGAGTAACCCTGAACTTTTAGTCCTTGATGTGATGATGCCAAAAAAAGATGGGTTTACCTTAGCAAAGGAAATCAGGTTGGAAGACGACACCATTCCAATTATATTTTTAACTGCAAAATCTCAAACTCAAGATGTGGTTGAGGGTTTTAATATTGGTGGAAACGATTATTTAAAAAAACCTTTTAGTATTGAAGAGCTAATTGTTAGAATAAACAATTTGCTAAACAGAACACAACTGCAAAAAACAGCAGATGTTTTAGAGATTGGTAGTTATACCTTTAATTTCCCTAAGCAATCATTATCATATAAAAACAATGAAAATGTTCAACTAACACATCGTGAAGCACATTTACTTTATCATCTAATAACAAACAAAAATGAGGTGTTAGATCGTTCCTTAATATTAAAAAAACTTTGGGGAATAGACGATTTCTTTTCTGCCAGAAGTATGGATGTGTTTATTACGAAACTTCGAAAAAAATTGCAACAAGACGAGACTATTCAAATTGTAAATGTTAGAGGTTTTGGATATAAATTAATCTGTTAAAAAGTGGTTCAATTTTTGTACTTTCCCACTTCAAATGAAGTACATCAATTTTTTCTTTATAGTTTTTAGCTCTGTATTATTTTCTCAAAATAGTATAGACGTTCAATTGATTGATAAAACCAAGCTACAAGTTAATGACATTGTTAAGATTGATAATTTTGAAAATCTTATTTACATCAATAACAATTCAATTATAACTAATAGAGCAACAGAAAGCCTAAGGTATAGCAATGTGCAATTAGGAAACATTACTTCAGCAAACGCATTTAATCCTTTAAAAATAAATGTGTTTTACAAAGATTTTAATACTGTTGTTGTTTTAGATAACCGCTTATCTGAAATATCAAAAATAAATTTTAACACTACAAAACCTTACAGAATAATCTCTCACATCTCAACTGGAAATGATAATACCATTTGGTGTTTTAATCAAAATACACAAGAGTTAGAATTGTTTGACTATAGAACCAACACTACAAAAGCAAAAACCTTACCTATTGCTGAAAATGTAAATCAGATTACTAGCAACTACAATACATGTTGGGTACTGACTAAAAACTATTTGTACGTGTACAATTACTTTGGAAGCTTGCTTAAAAAAATGAAAAATGATGGTTACCATTCCATAAGTGAAAGCAATGGAAATATTGTGTTGCAAAAAGATAATTCTTTGTTTTATTTAAAAAACAATACAGGAAATGTTATTCCAATACAACTGCCAAATTTGTTAATAAAACAGTTTTTTGTAACCAATGAAACCTTGTATATTTACGACGATGAATTTCTTCATCAATACCAACTAATAAACGAATAAATTATGCATGTTGCAATTGCCGGAAATATTGGCGCAGGGAAAACTACACTCACAAAATTACTAGCAAAACATTATAAATGGGAAGCTCAACTGGAAGATGTGGTTGACAATCCTTATCTCGATGACTTCTACAATCAAATGGAACGTTGGAGTTTTAACTTGCAAGTGTATTTTTTAAACAGTCGTTTTCGTCAGGTACTACAAATTCACCAAAGCGGTAAGGAAATCATTCAAGACCGAACCATATACGAAGATGCTCATATTTTTGCACCAAATTTGCATGCCATGGGCTTAATGACCAATCGTGATTTTGAAAATTATTCATTATTGTTTCAGCTTATGGAATCATTAGTTAGCGGTCCAGATTTATTGATATACCTTAGAAGCTCAATACCAAATTTAGTTAGCCAGATTCACAAACGTGGTCGCGATTATGAAAATTCTATCAGTATCGATTATTTAAGTAGATTGAACGAACGTTACGAAGCCTGGATTCATGGTTATGACAAAGGAAAACTTCTCATAGTTGATGTAGATAACCTTGATTTTGTTGATAATCCTGAAGATTTAGGAAGTATCATTAATAAAATTGATGCCGAGATTCATGGCTTATTTTAAGTAATATCTTAGTACTACATTGTTAAAAATTTTCCTTTTTTGCTAAAAGTGAACTATATTAGTTCAATTGCAAGAAAAAGAAATTATGAAAATTTTAAAAAAATCCACACTAATTTTACTTTTAGTCGCCTTGATAGGTTGCTCAAAAGATGACAGCCCAACTCCTGAAAGATCTTTTGCTGAACTTACAGGAATTTGGAAAGTGAAAAGCTATGAGTATGAAGGCACCACAGCTTATCGTGCCATTAATACCAATGAAGCATGGAACACTTCGTATCATGGAGCTGGTTGGCTTCTTAACTTTGAAATGTCTATTTCTGAAAACCCAAATAACTATTCTTTTGATGGTGATCATAATGTTGACCACTATTTTACAGATGAAAATGGTCAAGAGTACTTTTATTTTGCCAATCTTATTAGAAATGAATCTGGCACATATACAAGAAATAGCAATACAGGCTTAACTTTTAATGAAAATGGTGATTACAAACAAGTTACTATTCAAGAGTTAAATGAAACTACTCTTAAATTCAGGACTAGTGAATCAAGTTCTGAAACCAATTCAGAAAACGTTTTGGTCTCTAAAACAAGAATTGAAACCTATATTTTAGAAAGAATCAATTAAGAAACTCAATTAAGATAATTTCTTATATTCATTTTTAATGAGATTTCTTACATTAGTCGTATAATCAATATTCATTTTTATTACGACCAACCCTTATTATGAAAAAATTTTTACTAATATTTAGTTTCGTACTAAGTACAACACTAGTGTTTTCGCAAGATACAACAGAGAAAAACACGCCAACTCCAAATTATAGGCAAGCGGCCAAATATTCTCCAACCAATTTAGCAAAATTAGTGCATTCAACATCTGTGAGACCACATTGGCTAAAAAAAGGCAATCGTTTTTGGTATCAATATAAAACAACAGAAGGTTCAAATTATTATTTAGTTGATGCTGATAATAGAACCCAAACAAAGTTATTTGACAATGAAAAAATGGCAAAGTGGCTAACCGAAATCACTAAAGATCCTTACGATGCACAACACTTGCCTCGCTTTGATTTTAAGTTTGTGAAAAACGAAACCGCTATTCGTTTTAGGGTGACGTCAACAGAAGAAGTTGATGCAATTGACGATAAGAAAACAACTGATACAGACTCTACTGAAACAAAAAAAGATAAGAAAAAACCAAAAAAGGAAAAAAAAGTTTATCATTTTGAGTATAGACCTGGCAGTAATGGGTTAACCATTATAGACAATAAAAAAGAAGACAAAAAAGAATGGGAAAGCTGGGCAAATGTAGCTCCAGATAGCTCTATAGTATTGTTCTCCAAAAACTTCAATCTATATTGGATGGATAAAGAAAATTTCATGAAAGCTGTAAAAGATGAAAAAGATTCAACCATTGTTGAACATCAATGGACCAAAGATGGCGAGGAAAACTACAGTTATGGAAGAGGTGGAAGAGGTGAAAACAACGAGGAAAAAGAAAAAAATAAAGACAAACGTAAAGGTGTTTGGGGAACTTGGTCTCATGACTCCAATAAATTTGTATTAGAAAGAACTGACTCAAGACATATAAAAGATTTATGGGTTATTAATTCAACATCTGATAAAAGACCTACACTTGAAACGTATAAGTATCACATGCCTGGAGAGCAAGAATTCTACAAGCCTGAATTGTTGATTTTTGATATTCCTTCAAAAAACATAAATACCGTTAAACTAGATACCACAAAACAGCAAAGCATTTCAGTGTATCGTGAACCGAGGAAACAATCCAATGCTGATGATGATTTTCAACCTTCCCTATTGCTTTCAAAAAAAGGAAAAATTTATTTTAACACCATTAGTCGAGATCGAAAAAAACTGGACATCTGTGTTGCGGACCTTAATACAGGAGATGTAAAAGTACTTATTGAAGAACGTTTTAACACATATATCGAAACTCGACAACTAGTGCTTTTTAACAACGAAACCGAAATGTTGCATTGGGCAGAACGTGATGGGTGGGCGCATTACTACCTCTATGACAGTGAGGGAAACTTAAAAAATCAAGTGACCAATGGATCTTACCATGTTGAAAATGCTATTGGTGTAGATGAAAAATCGAGAACACTTTACTTTACAGCACATGGCATACCGAAAGATGAAGATCCTTATTTTGAGCATCTTTATAAAATTAACCTAAACGGAACAGGTTTAAAAGCACTCAATCCTGGAGATTACAATACAAACATTAGCATGTCTGATTCCAATGCATTTTTTGTAAGTAACTATTCAAGAGTCAATACAGCACCAAAATCTGAATTAAGAAACAATTCAGGTTCAGTTGTCATGCAGCTTGAAGAAGCAGATTTATCACAATTAATGGCTACTGGCTATAAATTTCCTGAACCATTTAAAGTGAAAGCTGATGATGGTATTACAGATATTTACGGTGTTATGTACAAGCCATTTGATTTTGATGAAACCAAAAACTATCCATTATTGGAATATGTTTACCCAGGACCACAAACAGAAGCTGTAAACAAATCTTTTTCGCTGAGTATGGATCGCTTAGATAGAATGGCTCAAGTTGGCTTTATTGTAATCACTATGGGAAATAGAGGTGGTCATCCAGACCGTTCAAAATGGTATCACAACTATGGTTATGGAAATTTAAGAGATTATGGCCTTGCTGATAAAAAGTATGTAGCTGAGCAGTTAGCAGACCAACATAAGTATATTGATATTAGTAAAGTTGGTATATATGGTCACTCAGGTGGTGGCTTTATGTCAACTGCTGCGATGTTGGTATATCCTGATTTCTTTAAAGCTGCTGTTTCATCTGCAGGAAATCATGATAATAATATTTACAACAGTTGGTGGAGCGAAACACATCATGGTGTTAAAGAAGAAATGGATGATGATGGCAATGTGAAATACAAGTACATCATTGATGACAACCAATCCTTAGCTAAAAACTTAAAAGGTCACTTAATGTTAATTCATGGTGATGTTGATAACAATGTGCATCCAGGAGGAACCATTCGTGTTGCCGAAGCTTTAATTAAAAACAACAAACGATTTAAGTTTATGATTATGCCTGGACAGCGTCACGGATTTGGAAGCATGACCGAATATTCATTCTGGCTAAGAGCAGACCACTTTAGTAAATATTTCTTAGATAAAGAAGCTACAAGCATTGATATTACAGAAATGAATAGAGATGTTCCTAAAACAAATTAGATTTAAGTTTTACTGAAAATAAAAAACCACACTGAAAAGTGTGGTTTTTTTTATATCATGAATTATGAAGACTAGTTATTCTCTTCAACTTCTTCAATTACTTTTTTTACAACTTTTTTGCCTTCTTTAACTTTAACCTCAACATCTTTTAAAGCATCTAATTTCGCTTTAACTTCGTCTTCAGTACCTTCAAATGTTTCATCTTTTGTTACAGCTTCTCCATTTTCGGTAGTCGTTGTTGTTACAATTGCTTTTACAGTTCCATCTTCATTAGACGTCATATTTACTTTTACTTCTTTAGTAATTTCATCAGACAGCATTACTGTATCTTCTGAAGAACTATGTCCTCCTAAAATTGGAGCAATAACCAATCCGATTAAACATGTTAATTTAATAAGGATGTTCATTGATGGACCAGAAGTATCCTTAAATGGATCACCAACAGTGTCACCAGTTACAGCAGCTTTATGAGCATCTGAGCCTTTATAAGTCATTTCACCATTAATTTCAACTCCAGCTTCAAACGATTTTTTAGCGTTGTCCCAAGCACCTCCTGCGTTGTTTTGGAAGATTGCCCAAAGCACACCAGACACAGTAACACCAGCCATATAGCCACCTAACATTTCAGCAATTGCCATATTATCCATTCCAAAAATCATTGGTACAAAAGCAATAACTAAAGGAAATCCTATAGTTAATAAGCCAGGTAACATCATCTCTTTTAATGAAGCTTCCGTAGAAATTGCAACACACTTATCGTATTGTGGTTTTCCTGTCCCTTCCATAATACCTGGAATATCTCTAAACTGACGACGTACTTCATGCACCATTTCCATTGCAGCTTTTCCAACCGCATTCATTGCTAAAGCAGAGAATACAACAGGAACCATTCCTCCAACAAATAGCATTG
>JAUIGO010000020.1 GCA_030429955.1 Bacteroidia bacterium | reverse complement strand
CTTTCAAGGTACAAAAAAAGTCCTAACATCTATTAGGACTCCTTTTTTTTGTTTTCGTCACAAAGTATCTGACTTATTTTAAGATACTAATGATTTGTTCAGCCAGTTCAGTGCCAATTCTATCTTGTGCTTCATTTGTAGCTGCTCCAATATGAGGCGTTAATGAAATTTTTGTGTTCATTAAAACTTGAATGGCTGGAGTAGGTTCTTCTTCAAAAGTATCCAAGCCTGCAAAGGCAACTTTTCCAGATTCTAAAGCTTCAACTAAAGCGACTTCATCAATAACACCACCTCGTGCAGCATTAACAATGCCAACACCATTTTTCATCATTTCTAATTGCTTTTTACCAATGACGTAATCTTTTTGAGCAGGAACATGCAAGGTTATAAAGTCTGATTGTTTAAGAATTTCTTTAATGGGTTCAGTTTTAATGTTAACATTAATAAACTGTCCATTGTAAAATTCAACCTTTATGGTTGCTTCTCCAACAAATTTATCACTAGCAATCACTTTCATGCCAACACCTAAAGCTATTTTTGCAACTTCCCTTCCAATTCTTCCAAATCCAATAATTCCAAGAGTTTTACCTCTTAGCTCAACACCTTTTGCATAGCTTTTTTTAAGGTTTTTAAACTTGGTGTCACCATCTAATGGCATATTCCTGTTTGAGTCATAAAGAAAACGAGCGCCTCCAAATAAATGCGCAAATACTAATTCTGCTACAGAATTAGATGAAGCTGCAGGAGTGTTGATTACGTGAATTCCTTTACTGCGAGCATAGTCTACATCTATATTGTCCATTCCAACACCACCACGACCAATGATTTTTAACGAAGGACAAGCGTCTATTAAATCTTTTCTTACTTTTGTTGCACTTCTTACAAGTAATACGTCAATGCTATTCTCGTTAATGTAATTTGCTAGTTGCTCTTGTGCTACTGTTGTTGTGTTTACTTCAAAACCTGCTTTTGCTAAAGCGTCAATTCCACTTTGTGAAACGCCATCGTTTGCTAATACTTTCATTTCTATGCTTTACTTTCTAATTCACTCATTACTTCAACCAATACTTGCACGCTCTCTAAAGGCAATGCATTGTACATTGATGCTCTGTAGCCACCAACGCTTCTATGTCCATTTAAACCTTCAATTCCTGCTTCTTTCCACATGGTGTCAAATGTTTCTTTTAAATCTTCGTTTGCCAATGTAAATGTCGCATTCATAATGGATCTGTCTTCTTTAACAGAATATCCTTTGAATAAAGGGTTTAAATCAATTTCAGAGTAGAGCAAACGCGCTTTCTTTTCATTTACTTCTTCAATGGCTTTAATGCCTCCTAGATTTTTAAGCCACTCCAAGGTTAACATAGAGGTATAGACTGCAAAAACAGGTGGTGTATTAAACATACTGCTTTTACTTATATGTACTTTATAATCCATCATCGATGGGATTTTTCTAGACACTTTACCAAGAATATCTTCTTTTACAACAACCAGAGTTGTTCCTGCTGGTCCCATATTTTTTTGTGCTCCTGCATAAATCAAGTCAAATTTTGAAAAATCCAACTGACGTGAAAAAATATCACTACTCATGTCACAAACCATTGGAATTGGACTATTTGGGAATTCTTTCATTTGAGTTCCAAAAATTGTGTTGTTTGATGTGCAGTGGAAGTAATCATAATCTGCTGGAATTTCATATCCTTTAGGAATGTAATTGTAACCAGCATTTTTAGAAGAAGCAACTTCATATATATCATCATAAATTTGGGCTTCTTTAATGGCTTTGTCACTCCAAGTTCCAGTGTTTAGATAACCAGCTCTTTTTTCTAATAAGTTTAAAGCAACCATTAAAAACTGTGTGCTAGCACCTCCTTGAAGAAATAATGCTTTGTAACCTTTACCTTCTAAGCCAAGTAGTTCTAAAGCTAAGGCTCTGGCTTTTTCCATGATATCTACAAAAGGCTTACTTCTATGAGAAATCTCGATAAGTGAAAGTCCACTACCATTTAAATCCATAACTGCTTCTGATGCCTTTAAGAGAACTTCTTGAGGTAATATACAAGGTCCTGCACTAAAATTATGACGTTTCATTTGTTTGTGTTTGTTTGAGTTTTTGCTAAGTTGCAAAGGTGCTAATTTTTGACTTTAATTGTGTTATGAATATGATAATTTTGTCATCAAATTTTTAACAAAAATGCAATGGTGTCAACATTATCTGCGTAGTCACTTAATTCTGGACGCTGCGTTTGCCCGAATTTAATTTCAGAATCTAAAAATCCAGAGGCGACAACACATTGAATTTTATCTTTATCATTTTTTAGTTTTTCTTTTAAAGACTCGCTAGAATCGTAATATTCATAAAACACTGTAGCAATTGGAGAAGCGTAACTCAAATCTTCTTTAATCATTAAAAATCCATTTTCCAGCATGTCAAACTCACTCATTAAATAGACAGCTTTGTTATAATCGTAGTTGTTTGCATACTTTGTCTGATGAATGATTGGATGCCATTTGTAAACCGCTTCAAAAAAAGAAGCAAAGTCATAGTTTTTTGGTACAAACAGTTTGGATACATTTCTGCAACCTAAACCATAATATCTAAAAATGTCATCAGATAGTGCTTCAAGCTGTTCATGGGTTTCGTTTCCTGTTAATACAGCTACAGAATTTCGGTTTCGTCGTATAATAGAAGGCACCTCTTTAAAATAGTATTCAAAATAGCGTGCTGTATTATCACTTCCTGTTGCAATTACAGCATCAAAACCTTCAAACTTGTCTTCTGTAAATGTTATTTTTTTCTTAAAATCAGGTGCAACATACTCTAAATACTTGGCTAAAAAGGGTAGAAGATGCTTGTCATTTGATGATTGTTTTACCAATACATCATGACCAGAAATAAGTACAGAAACAAAATCATGAAACCCAACCAAAGGAATGTTTCCAGCCATGACTATGGCTATTTTTTTTGGTTCTAAACTATTAAAGTTATACTTGTCTAACCATTTATTAATTGTATTGTTAATCAATAAATTAGACCAACATTCTAAAGCAAAATAAATATTCTCATCGGTAAACCAACCATTGTGTTCCTGAGCCAATTTTAGTTGATGTTTAAATCCATCAAAAAACAAATCATTGTGCATTACATTTGCGTCTTTTTGAACTTCTTTCTGAGTAAACTGACTTATAAATTTTCCTAATTCTACAAAGGCATTAATTCTTTCTTCTAAATTCATTATATGGTTTGGTTATGAATTGTTTTGGCGTTATTTTTGCAGCTGCAAAAGTACGTGATTTTTTTAAGTTGTACATTTTCAAATTAAATGAAAAAAATCGCGGATTAATGAAATGGTTACTTCATTTAAAAGTATTTTTTGAGATTTACTCAATGAAAATACTTTTTTCTTGAAGAAATTTAAGCAAACTAAAACGAAAAATTGTTATGGCAATTATAATTACAGACGAATGTATAAACTGTGGTGCTTGCGAACCAGAATGTCCTAATACTGCTATATATGAAGGAGCTGATGATTGGAGATACAACGATGGCACGAGTTTAAAGGGAAATGTGGTTTTACCTAATGGCAAGGCAGTGAATGCAGATGAAGCTCAAGAACCTATAAGTGACGAGATTTACTATATAGTGCCTGATAAATGTACAGAATGTGTAGGATTTCATGAAGAACCACAATGTGCTGCTGTATGTCCTGTAGATTGTTGTGTGCCTGATGAAGACCATGTAGAGTCAGAAGAAGTACTTTTAGGTAAGCAACGCTTTATGCATCCAGAAGAGTAATCGATTATCGATTTTTAATAATAATAAATCCTGAGCTTTGGCTTGGGATTTTTTTTGAGCTAAATATTGATTAAAATTTTAGACCATTACTTCAAATTACAATTAAAATTATAACATTGTTTGATTCAAACTTAAATTATATCATAGTGAATGGTTTTTAGATACTTAATGAAGAATCTATGGAAATATTTTCACACATCTTTATATGTTCTTTTATCGCTGATTATTCTTTCTAATCTCTTTTGGTCTCCATATATATTTTCATATTTAATAACTATTTTAACATTCATTAATATTTCATCAAATTTTCTAATGTCAAAATTTTCCTTATATTTTAAATTAAATAATATTATTTCTTTACTGCTTCCAATATGTCCTAAACCATCAATAAAAAAAGCATTAGATTCTTTCATCAAAAGTTCTGATTTAATTTTTTCTATAGAATTATCTAATAGGACAATTAAGTCTTGATGCTTTCTACTGTTTAAGAAATAATATATTGATATCAAACGAGCTAATCCATTACCATTGTTTACTAATTTTATTATATATCTATTATCGGTAAATGAATCTAATTCAACTGATAAATAAGGTTCTAGTGTTAACTTGTTTTGTTCTTTAGTATAATTAAATGTTTTTCTATTATATCTAACTCCAATTATTATACTAACTATACTTAAAATAATTGCACAAATTGATAAAATTAAATCCACATTTATTTCTTTTAAAAATTCCATATCTAAATTAAATATAAACATATTTGATTAATCAACAATTAACTTCAACTGTCCTATTTGTGTATTGGAGTGATAACACTTAAAATGAGTAATAAAGAAACTGCTTAAAAATCACTTTTCTAATTCTCCTCACTACTCTTAAAACGCTTCATTTCCTCTAAAGGTTCAATAGCATTGTAGGATTTCCAGATATTGGCATCATAGCTGTTTAGCTTTTGGTAAGGTACATCTTCCAATTCTTTAAAAGCATCAAACGTACCTTTGTTTAATTTGGTTTTACTAATAATAAAGAGTTCCTGTTTTGACCTTGCGCTACCTTCAATTAAAAAGTTAAAGCCAACTTTATTTTTGTCTTTGCTGTTTTCAATAAACTTTAAAGGTCTGTTTACGTAAAAATAGCGTCCCTCTTCCTGATTAATGTATTTTGGGCTATAGGTACTGTCTGCATCTCTTTGAAAAATAATGGTGCCTTTGTTGATGTTTTCAACATACTTAATGCCTAAAAGTAATTTCAGATTAAATTTTTCACCGCGTTTGCCTTTTCCAAAATCGTAATCCAGTTTTATAACAGCATAGGTTTCGTCAGTGATATAAAGTCGTCCAGCGTATTTTGATTTTGCCTTTCTAGGTTTAAAATCAATAATATAAACCAGTTCACCATTAAAACCAGTAACATCCACAAATTCGTACTTGTACAACTCAGTATTAATGATTTTTCTTAAAAAAGAGTTGTCGTACGTTTGTGCATCGTGCAGCAAGCCATGTGTTTCGCCTTTAAGGTTTTTTACATCGTAAACCGTCTCGTCTTTTTCGTTTTTATCGTTGTTGGATTTTAGTGAAAGCGAATCTTCAACTTTAATGATTCCTGTTTTTAATTTATAAGTTAGTGTTGTGTCAAGATATTTTAAAATTAAATCTTGTGCTTTGGTTTGTACATTATCAAGCGAAAAATTCTTGCTTTTATCCACAAGGCTTGTGGCTTTATGGACGTTGAGTTTTGCGTTTTTGGAAGTTTCTACCATTAAGTCACCCAAATAATCTTGAAAGTAAACAGTGTTGCTGTTAACAATGGCTTGTGTTAAGGAATCTAAGCTTTTATTAACGCCTTCATGCTCCTTTTTGCGCATACCTGAAGCTTTGGTAACCTTGGTTTCAAATCGGTCAAAATCTGCATAAGCTGTATTGCGATGAAAAAAATTAAAGGTCTGATTCTCGTTGTTGTAGTTTTTAGTTAAGTTGTCATTCACTTTTTGAATAATGGCATCAGCATCTGGAGTTGACGTGCTTAAAAATACTTTGCCTAGCTCATCAATAAATTCGTCTAAAACAATGATGTAATTGTTGTTTTTTATATCTGAGGTAGTAATGGTTTTCGACGTATAACCTAAGCAGCTAATGTTTATGTTGCCATCTTCTAAATCTTCAAGGTTTATGGTAAAAAAGCCTTCCTCATTGGAAATTACACCTTTGTATTCTGCTGTTTGAACCGTTGCAAATGGAATAGCTTGCTTAGTGTTGGCATCAATAATTTTAGCGGTTAAGCTTTGACCAGAAATAAAGTTGAATGCAAAAATCGCAAAAACAGATAGAAAAATTTTCATGATATGATTGATGGTTTTAAAAAGTAGACGATGAAATCAACTATTTGTAACGTTAGTATAAAAATTCTTGTCAAAATAGTTACATTTGCACTCGCAAAAAATAGATTTCCGTTTCTACGGAAACGACTAATAAATTAATCGATGAAAGCAGGAATTGTAGGATTGCCAAACGTTGGAAAATCAACCTTATTTAATTGTTTGTCTAACGCCAAAGCACAGAGTGCTAACTTCCCGTTCTGTACTATAGAACCTAATATTGGCGTGGTAAACGTTCCAGATCCAAGATTGGCAAAGTTGGAAGAATTGGTAAATCCTGAGCGTGTAGTTCCTGCAACAGTTGAGATTGTTGATATTGCTGGTTTGGTAAAAGGAGCCAGTAAAGGAGAAGGTTTAGGGAATCAGTTTTTAGCAAACATTCGTGAAACTGATGCGATTTTACACGTATTGCGTTGTTTTGATAACGATAATATTGTGCATGTTGATGGGAATATCAATCCAATTCGTGATAAAGAAACTATTGATATTGAGTTGCAGCTTAAAGACTTAGAAACAACCGAAAAGAAATTAGACAAAGTAAAACGCGCTGCAAAAACTGGAAATAAAGATGCTCAGAAAGAAGAGGCAGTACTTTTAAAGATAAAAGCAGGTTTAGAATCTGGAATTTCTGTAAGAGCTTTAGAGTTCAGTGTAGATGATTATGCGGCTTTTGTAAAACCATCTCAGTTTATCACTGATAAGCCTGTGATGTATGTGTGTAATGTGGATGAAGGCTCAGCAGTTTCTGGAAATGCTTATGTAGATAAAGTAAGAGAAGCTGTTAAAGATGAAAATGCTGAGGTTTTAGTTTTGGCAGTTGGCACTGAAGCAGACATCAATGAGTTGGACGATTATGAAGAGCGTCAAATGTTTTTACAAGATATTGGTTTAGATGAACCAGGCTCGGCTAAATTAATACGTTCAGCTTATAAATTATTAAATCAGCAAACCTATTTTACAGCAGGAGTTAAAGAAGTTAGAGCTTGGACGATTGATATAGGAGCCACCGCACCACAAGCAGCTGGAGTAATTCACACAGACTTTGAAAAAGGTTTTATTAGAGCCGAAGTGATTGCTTATGATGATTTTGTAAATTATGGAAGCGAAGCCAAAGTAAAAGAAGCTGGAAAAATGCGAGTAGAAGGGAAGGCTTATGTTGTAAAAGATGGTGACGTGATGCATTTCTTGTTTAATGTGTAATGCCATTAATTGAAATTCATACACTGATAAATGCAGACATTGAAAAATGTTTTGACTTAGCTCGTAATATTGATTTTCATAAAGAATCGTTGCAACATTCAAGCGAAAAAGCCATAGCTGGAAAACCATCAGGTTTTATAGACTTAGATGAATCGGTCACTTGGGAAGCTAAACACTTAGGTTTTAAGCAAAGGTTAACCTCAAAAATCACTGAATTTAATTCGCCTAATTATTTTGTAGACGAACAAGTGTCTGGAGCTTTTAAGAGTTTTAGACATGAACACATTTTCCATAATGAAAATGGTAAAACATTGATGATTGATAAATTTTATTTTCAATCACCTCTTGGAGTTTTTGGACGTTTAATCAACTTTCTTTTTCTTGAAAATTACATGATAAAGTTGCTAAAAACTAGAAATAGCTATCTGAAGAAAAAAGCTGAACTTGATTAATTCGATTTCTCAACAATATTGGCTATTTTTTGTTAATTACTTTGTATATTCTAGGTTTCATTTTTTATAGTGTTATGTTATATTAGCAGCCTATCTAAAATTTTTGCCTTATTTATGTCTCAAGAAACCAAATATACCGAAGATAATATACGTTCACTCGACTGGAAAGAACACATCAGAATGCGCCCAGGAATGTATATTGGTAAACTTGGTGATGGTTCTTCACCAGATGATGGTATTTACATTCTCGTAAAAGAAGTGTTGGACAACTCCATTGACGAGTACGTCATGGGAGCAGGAAAGACCATTGAGATTTCCATACAAGGCAATAAGGTGATTGTACGCGATTATGGTCGTGGGATTCCTTTAGGAAAAGTTGTAGATGTGGTTTCTAAAATGAATACAGGTGGAAAGTACGATTCTAAAGCCTTTAAGAAATCTGTAGGATTAAATGGAGTAGGTACTAAGGCTGTAAATGCACTTTCTGAATATTTTAGGGTAGAATCTACACGTGATGGAAAATCGGCTTCAGCTGAATTTGAACAAGGTAATTTAACCAATCAGGATTTACTTGACGATACTTCTAGAAGAAAAGGAACCAAAGTATCATTTATTCCTGACGAACAAATCTTTAAAAATTATAAGTACCGAAATGAGTATGTCGTAAAAATGCTCAAAAATTATGTGTACTTAAATCCAGGATTAACCATTGTTTTTAATGGCGAAAAATTCTACAGTGAAAATGGACTTAAAGATTTATTGAGTGAAAATATCAATGAGTCTGACCAATTATATCCAATCATTCATTTACGAGGCGATGATATAGAAGTAGCCTTAACCCATAGCAAAACACAATATAGTGAAGAGTACCACTCATTTGTTAATGGACAAAATACAACCCAAGGAGGAACACACCTTGCGGCATTTAGAGAAGCCTTAGTTAAAACCATTCGTGAGTTTTATGGTAAAAGCTATGAGGCTTCAGATATTAGAAAATCTGTAGTTGCAGCAGTTTCCATTAAAGTGATGGAGCCTGTTTTTGAAAGTCAAACAAAAACAAAATTAGGATCTACTGATATGGGAGGAGACCTTCCAACGGTTAGAACTTACATTAACGACTTCTTAAAAACACAACTCGATAACTTCCTTCATAAAAATCCAGATACAGCCGAAAAAATTCAGCGCAAAATTTTGCAAGCTGAACGTGAGCGTAAGGAATTATCAGGAATTAGAAAGCTTGCTAAAGACAGAGCGAAAAAGGCGAGTCTTCACAATAAAAAACTACGCGATTGTCGTGTGCATTTTGGAGATACAAAGAACGAACGTTATTTAGAAACAACGTTGTTTATCACTGAGGGAGATTCCGCATCTGGAAGCATCACAAAATCACGTGATGTAAATACGCAAGCAGTTTTTAGTTTAAAAGGAAAGCCTTTAAATTGCTACGGACTCAGTAAAAAAATAGTTTACGAAAACGAAGAATTTAATCTTCTTCAAGCTGCATTAAACATTGAAGAATCCTTAGAAGATTTACGTTATAACAATGTTGTTATCGCAACAGATGCTGATGTTGATGGTATGCATATTCGTTTGTTATTAATTACATTCTTCCTTCAATTTTTTCCTGAGGTGATTAAAGAAGGACATTTATACATTTTGCAGACACCTTTGTTTAGGGTTCGTAATAAGAAAGAAACTATTTATTGCTATTCTGATGAAGAACGTGTTGCAGCCATTGAAAAACTAAAACCAAAACCAGAAATAACACGATTTAAAGGGCTTGGTGAAATTTCTCCAGATGAGTTTGTGCATTTTATTGGTGAAGACATTAGGCTTGATCCTGTTATGTTAGACAAAGATATGTCTATTGAAGAATTGCTGTCATTCTATATGGGAAAAAACACACCAGACAGGCAAGAATTTATTATCAATAACTTAAAAGTAGAGCTCGACTTAGTAGAAGATGCGAACAAATAATAGTAAAGTCAAAAACGTTATTATTTCAATGTACTTCATACTTATAGTACTTGCTATACTATTTGCTACGTTATTTAGTGCATTTTCAGAATTGACAAGTAGCCCAACATTAACCTTTTTTATTATTATAGGCGTTTTTGTGATTCTGTTTTTTGTAGCTCATAAAGTGTCAAAATATTTTGAATATGATAGTGATGGTTTGCAAGTCGTAATTATAAATAGAGGGTTGCTCTTGTCTGAATACTTTAATTATAGAGAACATAAATTAGAATTTGAAAAAGAACAGCTTTCAGGTTATAAATTTAATAACTATTTGATTTATAAAAATTTAGTACTTTATTTAACTAGTAGAAATGGTCATAAGAAAAGAGAAGAATTCAATGTGACTTTAGTTAGCAGAAAAAAACGAAAATATATAAAGCAATCCTTGAGTAAAATAATTAAGCACAACAAAACTTTAAAACAACAGATGAATGATTGAAGATAATGACGATTTGTTAAACGAGGCTAATGATAATAATGAAGGAACCATTACCAAAGTTACAGGCATGTACAAAGATTGGTTTCTTGACTATGCTTCTTATGTAATCCTTGAACGTGCAGTTCCAGCTATAGAAGACGGTTTTAAACCTGTACAACGTCGTATCATGCATTCTATGAAAGATTTGGATGATGGTCGTTACAATAAAGTAGCAAACATTGTTGGTCATACCATGCAATACCATCCGCATGGAGATGCTAGTATTGCTGATGCTATGGTACAAATAGGTCAAAAAGATTTGCTTATTGATACGCAAGGAAACTGGGGAAATATCTTAACTGGTGATAGTGCAGCTGCATCGCGTTACATTGAAGCACGTTTATCAAAGTTTGCATTGGATGTTGTTTACAATCCAAAAATAACCGAATGGCAAGCATCTTATGATGGTCGTCGTAAAGAGCCTGTCAATCTTCCAGTGATGTTTCCATTATTGTTGGCACAAGGAGGAGAAGGGATTGCTGTAGGATTGTCCACCAAAATCTTGCCGCACAACTTTATCGAGCTAATCGATGCTTCTGTTAAACATTTGCAAGGGAAACGATTTACCATATTGCCAGATTTTCCAACAGCAGGAATTGCAGATTTCACCAATTATAATGATGGTTTAAGAGGAGGAAGGGTTCGTGTTCGTGCCAAAATTTCGCAATACGATAAAAACACTTTAGTCATTACTGAAATTCCTTTTGGCACCAATACTTCATCGCTTATTGATTCCATTTTGAAAGCGAATGACAAAGGCAAAATAAAAATCAAGAAGATTGAAGACAATACAGCTGCTGATGTTGAAATATTAGTGCATTTGCCTTCAGGAATTTCACCAGATAAAACCATTGATGCTCTTTACGCCTTCACTAGTTGTGAAACGTCTATTTCTCCTTTAGGATGCGTTATTGAAGATAACAAACCTTTGTTTGTTGGTGTGACAGAAATGTTGCGTCGTAGTACAGATAATACAGTACAACTGCTTAAGAGCGATCTTGAAATTAAACTTGATGAGCTTGAAGAACAATGGCATTTTGCGTCGTTAGAACGTATTTTTATTGAAAATAGAATCTATCGTGATATAGAGGAAGAGGAAACTTGGGAAGGCGTTATTAGAGCTATCGATAAAGGACTTCAACCACACATAAAGCATTTAAAACGAGCTGTTACAGACGAAGATATTGCACGATTAACTGAAATCAGAATCAAACGCATCTCAAAATTTGATATTGATAAAGCACAGCAAAAAATTGATGCGCTTGAAGACCAGATTGCTGAGGTAAAGCATCATTTAGCAAACTTAATCGATTATGCCATTGCTTATTTTCAGCGTTTGAAAAAAGATTATGGTCAAGGTAGAGAGCGTCAGACTGAAATTCGTGTGTTTGATGATGTTGATGCTACAAAAGTAGTGATTAGAAACACGAAACTCTACGTCAATAGGGAAGAAGGTTTTGTTGGTACGTCTTTAAAACGTGACGAATATGTTTGTGATTGTAGTGATATAGACGACATTATTGTGTTTACCAAAGATGGAAAAATGATGGTGACCAAAGTGGATGCCAAAACTTTTATTGGCAAAAACATCATTCACGTTGCAGTATTTAAGAAAAAAGACAAGCGTACCATTTACAACATGATTTATCGTGATGATAAAGGTGGACCTTCTTATGTGAAGCGTTTTGCAGTAACGTCTATTACCAGAGATAAGGAATACGACATGACAAATGGTAGTGCCAATTCAGATGTGCATTATTTTTCAGCGAATCCGAATGGTGAAGCAGAAACGGTCACCATTTTACTACGCCAATCTGGTAGCATTAAAAAGCTGAAATGGGATTTAGACTTTGCAGATATCATCATTAAAGGTCGTGCATCTAAAGGAAACTTGGTAACGAAGTATTCTGTTAAGCGCGTTGAGCTTAAAGAAAAAGGTGTTAGCACCTTAAAACCACGTAAAATTTGGTTTGATGATACAGTACAACGTTTGAATGTTGATGAACGAGGCGAACTTGTTGGAGAATTTAGAGGCGAAGACCGAATCTTGGTGATTACCCAAGCTGGAATTGTAAAAACCATTATTCCGGAAATCACTGCTCGTTTTGACGATGATATGATTATCATGGAAAAATGGATTCCGAAAAAACCAATTTCTGCTATTTATTATGATGGCGAAAAAGAGCGTTATTTTGTAAAGCGCTTTTTGGTTGAAAATGAAAGTAAGGAAGAATGTTTTATTTCCGACCATGAAAACTCGCATTTAGAAATTGTATCAACAGACTGGAGACCTATTGCAGATGTTGAATTCACTAAAGAACGAGGTAAAGAACGAAAAGATAATTTGGAAATAAACCTTGAAGAATTTATTGCGGTAAAAGGTATTAATGCTCTTGGAAATCAATTAACTAAAGATAAGATTAATCAAATTAGCTTATTGGATCCTTTGCCTTATGAGGCTCCTGAAGAAGTTCCTGCTGAAGAGATTGAAGTAGTTGATGAAACTGACGTTTCAGATGAAACAAAATCGGAAGCGAAAGAAGAGAAAAAGGATTCCAATGGAGAAGCGCCACCAGATTTTGAAATAGACGAGGAAGGACAGATTACCTTGTTTTAATTGTTCCGTTTTTATATAAATCTAAAGCCTTTTGTAATAACAGATCAATAGTATCAATTGGAATATCTTCATTAGGATTTAGTCTTAGAATTTTCATTCTATTTCTATTTCCTGTTTCTAGCATTGAATGCTCAAGATATTGACCTTCAACAAAGAGGATGTATGGTTCGCTAGTCTTTTTATCTGTCCAGAGATAGCAGAACATTTTTTTCTTGTAACAAAAACAAGGCATGCCATATTTAGTGGTTTCTGTTACATTATCATCTTGTCGAGTGATTATATCACGTAATGCCAACAAACAACTTTTATTGGGTTCTTCTTTATTTAAATAAAAATGTTCGTTCTTGTCCATTTGCTAATTAACTTGATATAACTATTCAATCTTTCAATGAATAACATAGATATTTGTCAGGTTGAGCATTAACGAGTTCAAAATATATTTTGAGCGAAGTTAGCTTACAAAGTAAGTCGAAACCTATTAAAGTAAAAAACTAAAAACCTTTCGACTGCGCTCAAGGTGACACTTTTTAAAGTCACTTACTAAGTATCCAAAGCAATTTTTAACCCTTCAATAAGTTGGTCAATGTCTTCAGGACTTGTATAATGCAGAAACGAAATTCTAATAACTCCAGGTTGGGTTGGAATATCCATATCCATTAAAGGTCTAACAGCGTAAAAGTTTCCTATACCAAGCATGAGTTTATGTTTGGTTAAATCGCCATACACTTTTTTAATGTTATTTTTAAGCGGAATTATGGACACTATTGGCGCTCTATCTTTAGAGGTTTCTGGACCAACAATTTGAATATCATCACGTGAGTTCAAAAAGTCAAGTAACTTATCTAATAATGCTGTTTCATGCTCGTGAAACAATGTGTTCAATCGTCTGTTTCTTTCAGCAGGATCAACTTGTTCATTGAAATGATGATTGTAAACAGCATCAAAATAATCTAAGATTCCACTTGCAGCAGCTATTTGTGCATGATCTGGTCCAGCAGGCGTAAGCATGCTTCTGGTAATCCCTTCTTTGAAAAAATGCGATTGATTTTCCATGTTCACAATCAAATCTTTGTTTACATACATCAATCCTAAATGTGGACCAAAGGTTTTGTATAATGAAAACAAATAGATATCAGCACCTAAGTCTTTTAAATCTGGAAAACCATGAGGCGCTAAACCAACACCATCAACTACAGATAATGCTCCAATTTTATGAGCCATTTGGCTGATCGCTTTCACAGGATTTACATGACCAATCACATTGGAACAATGTGGATAGGCTATCATTTTTGTTTTAGGAGTCAGAAGGTTTTCTAAATCTTCTAAACTTAATAATCCTGTTTTAGCATTGACGTGCCATTCAATAACGTTTAAGCCTTGCTTTGCTAATTTTCGCCATGCTCCAGCATTGGCTTCATGATCTTGACAAGACACAATAATGTCGTCACCATCTTGCCACATTGGACGCAATGCATTGGCTAATACGTATACGTTTTGTGTTGTTGAAGGACCAAAATGAACTTCAGTTTCATCTACGTTTAAATAGTCTGCCATTCGTTTATATGATGCATCCATCAGTTTTCCTGCTAAGGTAGATGCTGGATAAGGATAATACACCTGAACCTTGTTTTTCATATAAAAGTCGGTCAATCTGTTAATGACTTGCTTGCAAGGATAGGAGCCACCAGCGTTTTCAAAAAAAGCCCAACCTTCAAGGGTTGGCTCAGTAAAAGCTGGAAATTGAGAGCGAATGAATTTTAAATCGAGGTTCATGGAGGTTTTTAATTAAAAACCTAAGATAGTAAAACTGTAATGAATTTTTGAGAGGGAATTAGCACAATTTATTTTATACGTTTTTTTAGCACGTTTTTATTTCAGGTTTTAAATTAATGACATCTACTATACGGCTAACTCATTTATATTGGAAATACTATGGCAAGTATAATTGGTATTAGTAAAAACCGAAGCAAGAAAAATATAATTAACCCAAAAATTATAAAAATTAGTCTTCGCAATAAAGGAATTTCTTTGAAGAAGTTAAATAGTGCATAAGCATAATAGACTAGAATCATTCCAAAAACAAAAAATGTTGGTGTATAATAACTTATTACGAATTTTGGAAGTCCAACCAACAAGATGGTTATAAAAATAGAATTGGATATTAAATAAAAACTTAAGACTAGAAGTTCAGAATAGTTATACTTTAATTTTCTAAATAACCAATAAAAACCTAGAGGTAAAACTAGAGCTTCTAATAAATTACCTAGTAAAGTCCAATCGGTCAATAGCCTCAAATCCCATAAACGTGCGCTATTGTTGAGTTCTTCAGACAAAAACGGAAACCCTTCAAAGTTGTCATTGTTAATGACTTCATTCATTTGAGTCCAATATTGCATAGTAGCTAATGCAGCCAATGCAATTACCAAATATCGTGTTGGATTGGTGTAAGTTTTGCGTTTTCCTTGTATGTACGATTTAGCAACCTTACTAGGCTGTATAATCAAGTTCCAAAACGTAAAAAAAAAGCCTTTATGAATGTTGAAGGTATTGTCAAAGAAGTCTTTTACAATATTTGAAAACGCCAATTTACTGTTAGCCGAAACAATCTGACCACAATTGAAACAATAGTTTCCTTCAAATTCGGTTTCACAATTATTACAATGAGATGTATTCATTATTTTTGAGCAAAGACACACAATGGTTTTGTGTCTGGTTAGTTACGTGGTTAAGCAACTAATTTAGCAATTAAAAACTGAATAGAAAATCCGCGAGGATTTTCGTAAGTAGGCTCGAACTAGCCATTAATTATACACGTTGTTGGCAACTGGCATTTTTTTCAGCGTACTATTTAATTTAGTTTCATTTTGTGTTCCAATCACGAATTTTTTTCCGTTTTTTAATTCGATGGCTAATCCTTTGTTTCCATTTATATTATAAACAGTTCCGTATTTACTTCCGAGTCGAATTCCGTAACCGACAAATCCATAATTTACTATTTTCATAGATTTCAATTCGTTCCATTTTATGTTCTTTTTTAGGAAGGGAACAAAACGCATCTTAATTCCGTTATCATTTATTTCCGTTATTAAAGTTATATACCAATTAAAGTATATAAATCCGAAAATAAATATTGATAAAATTATCATTCCTGCGTCTGAAACGGGTTTATTTCCAACAGGATTTCCCTTAATCAACTGCTCATATATTCCGTAAATAGGAATAATGGATAATCCAATTAAAATCATCCAAATCCACCATTGTGTAAACTTTTGTTTTTCTTTAAATTTAATATTCATATTATTTCCACGGTTCGTTTTTGCTTGTTGCCAACTGGTTATATAATAACAAATATACTCATTATACCAACCTAATTTCTTGATAAGAGGAAGTCACTGTTATTCCTCAGTGCTTTCCTCCATGGTATGATATACATTTTGTACATCATCATCTTCCTCAAGCTTTTCAAGTAGTTTTTCAACATCAGCTGCAGCTTCTGCATCTAGTTTTTTAGTGACTTGTGGTATACGTTCAAAGCCAGACGATAAAATTTCAATATTGTTATCTTCTAAATAAGCTTGTATTTTACCAAAACTTTCAAAAGGAGCATAAATCATGACGTTGGTTAACTCGTTACCATCTGCATCTTCTTCTGTGTCTTCAAACACTTCTTCAACACCAAAATCTATGAGTTCAAGTTCTAACTCTTCCAAATCCAGTCCATCACTTTTTACCTTAAAATTACAGGTATGATCAAACATAAACACCACAGAGCCAGAGGTGCCTAAACTACCATCACATTTATTGAAATAGCTTCGTACATTGGCAACCGTTCGTGTGTTGTTGTCTGTAGCAGTTTCTACCAATACAGCAATGCCATGAGGTGCGTAGCCTTCAAAAATAACTTCTTTATAGTCGCCTTGATTTTTATCGCTCGCACGTTTTATGGCACGTTCAATATTGTCTTTTGGCATGTTTACGGATTTGGCATTCTGAATCACTGCACGAAGTCTGGAGTTACTGTCAGGATCAGGACCTCCTTCTTTTACTGCCATGACGATATCTTTTCCAATACGAGTAAAGGCCTTGCTCATTGCAGACCATCGTTTCATTTTACGTGCTTTACGAAATTCAAAAGCTCTTCCCATAATTTTAAGTTAATAAGTTATTAAGTATTTAAAGTGCCTTGAGTTTTTGTAGGCAAAGCAAATTTAAAAAAATATTGAAACCTGAGTAGTTGTATTTAATATTAATACCATGATTTTTAAAGCTAAAGAAGCCTCAACAAATGTAGAACTTTACAAGTGTAAACTGCTACTGAATACGGCTTACTGACTTTTATTCTTCAACTTCAACTATAGCCTCTATAGCTTCAGCCAATTTAAAGTCTTTTTCAGTAACGCCATTGGCACTGTGAGTAGATAGCGAAATGGTAAGTACATTGTAAACGTTGCTCCAATTTGGATGATGATTTAAGGCTTCGCATTCAAAAGCAATTCGGCTCATGGCACTGAAGCAGTCTTTAAAATTTTCAAATTCAAATTCGGCATGAATGGCATCTTCAAAGTAATCCCAATCAGGGAAGTGTAGCATGCGTTGTTCTATTTCTTCAGAAGAAAGTTTTGACATAATATGTTTATTTTTTGTGATTTTAAATTTAATGAATTAAAGTGCACAAATCAATTAAACTTTTAATTCCTGTAAAATTTCGGTACTCTTAATTTGTAAATGCTTCGGAAGTTTGTTGTCTTTATGCAGTACAGCTAAATAACGTTCGTCATTTGTGGTGTAAACGTGTTTGTAAATAGGTTTGTAATCGCCTAAGGATTTGATAATATCACTGATAAACTCATCGTGATGCACCAAGTCTGTGCTTCCTAAATGAAACACACCATATTTGTTTTGGTTGATGATGTAATGGATTTGCTGAGTTAATTTATTGTCGGAAGTCACATTCATAACCAAATTTGGAAAGACTTCAATAGGTAATTTTTCTTTGAGTAATAATTTGATATCATCAACGCGAGGCGAGAAGGCACCAAAAACCATAGGAAGCCTTAAAATAGCGACTTTCATTTTTGGTAATCGCAGAAGCATGTTCTCAATTTTAATCTTGAAATGACCATAAACGCTATTGCTTAGTGTTTTGTCGTATTCATAACTTGGAAACTTGCTGTAAGCATCAAATACATTGGCTGAAGACAAAAATATGAGTCGCGCTTTGTTTTGTAATATGTATTCTGAAATATGTTGATGTGCTATAATTTGCGCTGAAAAATCGCCACGTAAAGCCGAAATGATAACGGTTGGTTTTACTGCATTTAAAATTTCAAACACATCATCTTCTTCAATGTTGTATTGAAAGAAATGTTGATTGTTTTCAAACGTCTTATTGTTGGTATTGTAGGTGCCAAAGGTCCTGAAATAGGAGCAGAGCTCTTTATAGATAGCATTGCCAATAAAGCCACTTGCTCCTAAAATTAGAATTCTTGCTTTTTGTTTTATTTGAGGCATGGATGTTTAAAAAATAGAGAGTTTGGTCTTGGTTGTAAATTGTTCAAGCGCTTTCATTCCTAATAATGAATTTCCTCTTTCATTTAATCCTGGAGACCATGTTGTTATGGTGAAATGATTTGGCAGCAAAGCGATGATGCCACCTCCAACACCACTTTTTCCTGGTAAGCCAACTTCAAATGCGAATTCACCAGCTTCATCGTAAAAACCACAAGTAAGCATGATGGCATTGATACGTTTTGCCTGACTTGAAGTTAAGCGTTCTTTTTGCTGCAAACATTTTCCATGATTTGCGAACATAAAAAATGCATTGGATAATTGCTCACAAGTCATTTCAATAGAACATTGATGAAAGTATAAATCCAACACTTCGTCTACATCATTTTCTAAGTTATTATAGGCTTTTAAGAGATTTGCAGCAGCGTAATTTCCAAAACCTGTAAGGCGTTCAGATTTTGCAACAGTGTAATTGAAGTCTATGGTTTTATCATTGGCTAAATCACGTACATAATCCAAAAAGACTTGTTTTGGGTTTTTAAAGTGAGACACCATCATGTCTGCAACCACAATAGCTCCAGCGTTAATAAAAGGATTTCTTGGAATGCCATTTTCCAATTCTAAAAGTGATAAGTGATTGAAAGGGTTTCCGGAAGGCTCTACATCCATACGTTCCCAAATAGCATCTTTATAAATAGGTAATACTAAAGCAAGTGATAAAGCTTTTGAAATACTTTGAATGGAAAAAGGCACATTCCAATCTCCTGTAGCATAAGAATTTCCATTGATATGTTTAACGTGAATACCAAATTGTTGAGGATCAATATTAGACAACTCAGGAATGTAAGAAGCAACTAAGCCTCTGTTTACATCATGCTTTATATCCTTATGAATATCTTCAATAACACTTTGGAAATCTATCATGTACTAACCTTTATAAAAAGGCAGTTTTACAACGGTTGCTGGAACTGCGTTTTTTCTAATTTGAATGTGTATTTTACTGCCAATATCTGTAAAAACGGTTGGCACATAGCCTAAACCAATGCCAATGCCTAAGCTTGGACTCATAGTACCTGAAGTCACTTCACCTATTTTGTGACCATTACTATCAACAATATCGTAACCATGACGAGGAATACCACGTTCATCCAACTCAAAAGCCACTAATTTACGTTCTGGACCACGACGTTTTTGGTCTTCAAGAGCTTCAGAATTTGTAAACTTTTTAGTGAATTTTGTAATCCAACCTAAACCAGCTTCAATAGGAGAGGTAGTATCATCTATATCATTTCCGTAAAGGCAATAACCCATTTCAAGACGCAAGGTATCACGAGCTGCTAAACCAATTGGTTTTATACCATAAGAAGCTCCAGCTTCAAATACCTTATCCCAAACTTGCTTTACTTCACTGTTTTTACAGTAAATCTCAAATCCACCACTTCCAGTATAACCAGTTGCTGAAATGATAACATGCTCAATGCCTGCAAAATCACCAACCACAAAGTTGTAAAATTTAATTTCAGAAAGATCATGACTAGATAAAGATTGCATTGCTTCAACCGCTTTTGGCCCTTGAATGGCTAACAATGAATAATCTTCTGATAAATCTCGCATTTCTGCACCAACATCATTTTTGGATTGAATCCAGTTCCAATCTTTTTCAATATTACTTGCGTTGACAACAAGTAAATATGTTTCTTCTTTAATTTGATAAACAATTAAATCATCAACAATTCCACCATTATCATTTGGCAAACAGCTATATTGCGCTTTACCAATAGAAAGCTTACTAGCATCGTTACTAGTTACTTTTTGTATGAGAGCCAAAGCGTTTGGTCCTTCAATTAAAAATTCACCCATGTGAGAGACATCAAACACACCAACACCATTTCTAACAGTTTCGTGTTCTGCGTTTACGCCTTCATATTGAACTGGCATGTTATAGCCAGCGAAAGGTACCATTTTTGCTCCAAGTGCTTCGTGAGTAGAAGTTAATGCTGTATTTTTCATCTGTAGTCAAATAAATTTTAGTGTCACAAAACTACATAAATTTTACGTTAAACTATTTATAAAATTGTCATTTGAAAATAGTTTTACAGATGATTGTTGAGCGTAATTAAAATCGATTTAATTTTGTGGCTTTAATATGTAAGAGTTTACAGCTACCGAATCAATTTTTTCTCTTGAATAATACACAGGGAAATATTGATCTTTTGCCCAAGGTTCAAATAAATTACTGTAAAATGGACTATCAGGATCTCCAGATTGTCCTGGACCATTGGTGCCAATGGCAGCATCCCAATCTCCAGTGTTTACAATCATTCTGAACGAAGCTCCACTGCTTTGATTGTTGTTGCCACCTGTTGAACCAGGCGTGTATGAGTTGCCACCACGAGGCATTGGACCTAAATCCAACTTACTTTTTGTTGCTTCGTCAACTGAACCACTAAGTGCATGAGCCATATATGTATGTTTGAATTTTTCTTGTCCATATTGCCATTTGCTCATGTCAGGACCAAGATTGGTTTCTAATTGGGCTACAGCATTTTCAAAAGCATCTTTTAAAAATAAATTCCTGCTATGCGTTGCATTGGTTTCGAAGTTTGAATCTGGATTTTCAATGAAATCAATAATGGTTTTCATTTGAAAATAAAGAATATTGTCATTGACTGCCTCAGGAATAAAATACTTTCGTGCTGATATTTTTATTTCGTTTTCCCAAGCCACATAAATGGCAGCTTCAATGGAGTTTGGTTCTAATCTGTAATCCCAATTGGATAAAAGTTTTTGAGCTTCGGCATTTTTCCCAAGCATGGATAAATCCTTTAAATAAGGCACGAGAGTTCTCGCTGGAATGGAGAGATAATCTACTTGCAAGGCCTTCATGTCTTCCATGTTCATTTTTTTACCAGAACTTAACACTTCATTTACGCGTTCACCACGATAAGGATCTGACCAAGAGTAGCCAATAGCATTCCAATGTGTGTAATCTTCAGGTGTTACATTTTCATTTGCAGTCGCTATAAAACCTTTTTTCGGATTGTAAGCATGTGGTTTTTCAATAATAGGTAAGTAACCATCCCATTCATAGCTGCCATCGCCAGGCACTGGAACCATGCCACTAAAATTATTTCTAATAGGAGCAATGCCAACAGCTTGCCAACCTATATTTCCTTCTTTATCTGCCCAAATCATGTTTTCGCCTGGAATGTGACTGTAGTTACAGGCTTCACGAAATTCTTCCCAGGTTTTAGCTTGATCCATTCGTAAAGAGGCTAGGTAAGGAGAACCTCCAGGTTCCAACCATGCGCAACGAACAGCATAGGCTTTTAAATTTTCTTTATCTATATAAGCCACTGGACCATGTTGCGTGTAAAATAAATCTACACTTACATCAGCTTGATTTTTAACTTTTATGGTTTCAGAAATCACATTCATATCAACCCAATTGTCTTTGTATTTATACTGATTTGGATTGTCTGGATTTAAATCATATACATAAAGGTCTTCACCATCAGTTTCAAAAACGGTGAGTCCCCAAGTTCCATACTCGTTATGACCAATGGAAATTCCTGGAATTTCTGGTTCGCCACCACCAATAACATTCCAACCAGGAGCTACTAAATGAGCCATATAGCGCAATGATGGAACAGCAAT
Source organism: Bacteroidia bacterium (assembly GCA_030429955.1). Taxonomy (GTDB): domain Bacteria; phylum Bacteroidota; class Bacteroidia; order Flavobacteriales; family Flavobacteriaceae; genus CAJQLB01. The sequence goes on along the minus strand of JAUIGO010000020.1, from coordinate 23,679 downwards.
GCGACGATGCGGATCATTTGCCATATACGTGTTTCCATCTTCCATAAGGTCACCACTCACCACCCAATTATTACTTCCAATAGCTAAGGAATCGTTATCTGTTTCATTCATTTGAAGTAATGCCGTTGCACTTTCTGTTTTTCTAAATTCTGGGATGACATCTTCTGGTTGAAATTTTACAGTTTGTCTGTAAGCATGATAGAGTTCTAAAATGTCATGATTTAAAAGATCACCATTTATTTTTGGATCTAAATTTATGTCTGGATCTTTTGGGTGAAACCAAGTTAATTTCTTTACACGTTCGGAACCTATTTTTGCAACTGCACGTCCTATTTGAAGTTCTTCGTCAATATTTCCTAAAAGACCTTGATGCCTTGAGATAACCACATCAGGTGTCCATTTTTCTGGTTTAATGTTGAGTAGTTTAAATTCAATTGGAAGATTTTCAGGTGTTTTTAATATGTCGTCAATATAAGCGTTTACGCCATTTGTATAAGAAGTAATGATCTCTTCGCCATCGTCGTGATAATGATTCATTTCTGTGGTCATATCTCCACGAAATTTAAAAAGTCGTGTTCCAATATCTCGTTTGAGTTCTCGTTCTCCTAATATTTCAGCAACTGTTCCAGTGGCTTGACGTCTCCAGATTTCAAACTGAAATAATCGATCTTTAGCAGCAGCATAGCCTTGAGCAAAGAATAAATCTTTTTGGTTTTTGGCATATATGTGGTTAATTCCCCATTGATCTCTAATAATTTCAACAGGTTCAGTTAATCCTTGAATTTGTAGTTGATTATCTTCAGTTTTTGGCTTTTTGCAGGAAATAAAAAGTAAGCTAACAGATAAAATATAAATGAATGAGTGTTTGGTTGGTTTTAATTGAAATGACATTATTTAATATTTTGTATAAATAAGCTAATTTCAACGAAGTAGAATGAGGAAATACTAAGGTACTATTTTTTAATGATTACTTTTTAAAAAGGACTTTAATTCACTATAATCTTTTATCTTAATTGAAGACTTTTCCTTATTCATTACTGACTTAATTTGCTCTGGCAATTCAACTTTAGATTGAATAACCTCTTCCACAACATCTAGGAATTTTGTTGGATGTGCAGTTTCTAAAAACACACAATGATGCTCTGGGTTGGTTTTCAAAAAGGCTTTAGCACCAAGATATCCAACTGCGCCATGAGGATCAGCTACATAGTTGAAATCCTTATAAATTTCTAACATTGCTTTTTTAGTTTCAGCATCTGAAAAACTAAATGAAGAAAGATTATTTTGAAGAAGGCTGAAATCATTTTTATAAATTTCTTGTATTCTCACAAAATTGCTCGGATTCCCAACATCCATGGCATTACTGATGGTTTGTACTGAAGGCTTTGGGTTATAGTGTTCTGTTTTTAAATATTCTGTAACCACATTATTTTCGTTGTTTGAAGCAACAAAATGCTTGATTGGTAAACCTAGTTGCTGAGCCATCATTCCAGCACAAACATTTCCGAAATTTCCACTAGGAACAGAAAATACAATGCTTTTGTACTTGCTTTTCAACTGCTTGTAAGCAAACATAAAGTAGAACATTTGCGGTAACCAACGTGCTACATTAATTGAGTTTGCTGAAGTTAATTGCATTTTGCTAGTCAATTCTTCATCCAAAAAAGCACGTTTTACCATATCTTGACAATCGTCAAAAACACCATCAACTTCTAGAGCAGTAATATTTTGACCTAAGGTTGTCAACTGTTTTTCTTGTATATCACTTACCTTTCCACTTGGATAGAGGATAACCACATTTACGCCTTTTACTCCAAGGAACCCATTAGCAACAGCGCCTCCTGTGTCTCCAGAAGTTGCAACCAAGACGGTTACTTCTTGACTGTTGTTTTTGTTGAAATAACCTAAACACCTAGCCATAAAGCGCGCACCAACATCTTTAAAAGCCATGGTTGGACCATGAAATAATTCTAAGGTTGATATCTTTTCGTTTAACTGAACAATAGGGAAGTCAAAGGACAAAGTCTCCTCAACGATCTTTTTCAATTCATCTTCAGGAATTTCCGGTAGAACAAATTGCTTGATAGTTTCATAAGCAATTTCGGTATTTGAATAGTCCTCTATTTGTTCAAAAAAATCTTTGGGTAAAGGTGTTATCCTTTCAGGAAAATACAAGCCTCTGTCTGGAGCCAATCCTTTTACAACAGCTTCCTTAAACGATGCAATAGGTGCTTTTTTATTTAGAGAATGGTAGTTCATAATGGATTATGATTTGAGGATTTTTATGCCTTTTGTATTAATGTCTGAAACAAATGTATTGAATTCAATATTGGTTTTGGAGTAAACCATTTGCATAGCATTTTCAACTTTTAAAGCTGTTTCTTTACCTTGACTCAATGCGAAAATGGATGGTCCAGAACCTGAAATAGCACAGCCTAGTGCTCCAGCCTCCAATGCAGCAAATTTTACATCATCAAAATGAGGAATGAGTTGTTTTCTGAAAGGCTCAACAATGATGTCTTGAAGTGACCTGTGAATTAATTTATAATCACTCGTATGCAAAGCATGTATGAGACTCCCAACGTTTGCCCATTGCGCAGTTGCATCTTTTAAAGATACTTGTTTAGGTAAAATTTCACGAGCATCTGATGTTTTTATTTCAATTTGAGGATGAATTAAAGTTGCATAGAGTTCAGATGGTGTAGGAATTTGTAAGATATCTAATGGCAACGTGCTTTTAACCAAAGTAAAGCCTCCAAAAATAGCAGGTGCTAAATTATCAGCATGTTCGCTTTTGCTCGCTAAGGCTTCACCCTTCATGGCAAAATAGGTGAGCTGTGTTTTATTGTATGGTTTGCCCAACAACTCATTCATACCAAAAACACTACCAACAGCACTTGCAGCGCTACTACCAATACCACTTCCAGGTTTAATATGTTTGTATATTTCTATTTCAAAACCACAATCTGGATTGGCATGCTCATACATGGCTAAAGCAGAAACTCCAGCAACGTTTTTATCGGCATCAAAGGGCAAATTATAACCTTCAATATGAGTTATTTTTATACCTTTTTCACTAACTTTTCTAATCACCATTTCATCACCTTTGTTGTCTAAGCAAAAACCAAGTACATCAAAGCCACAAGCGACGTTAGCTACAGTAGCAGGTGAAAATATCTTTATTTCTTTCTTCATATTCATTTGCCGCAAAAGCGGTAATCTAATTACTTGCAATTTTTATAATATCAGCAAATAAACCTGAGGCTGTAACATCAGCACCAGCTCCAGCACCTTTAACAATAAGAGGTTGCTCAGGATAACGCTCTGTGAAGAACATGACAATATTATCTTTGCCTTTTAAATTATAAAATGGATGACCTTCAGGAATTTCTCTTAGTCCAACTTTAGCTTTTCCTTTACTGAATTCAGCTACATATTTGAGTTGACAGTTATTAGCTTTAGCTGAAGCATATAATTTTTGAAAATGAGCTTCATCTTTAATTAAAGAATCGTAAAAATCATCTACCGAATTGCTTTCAAGATTGGCTTGTGTTAAAAAGGGTTCTATTTCAACATCATCAATTTCCATAACATTACCATTCTCTCTTGCTAAAATCAGTATTTTTCTAGCGACATCAATACCACTCAAATCTATTCTTGGGTCTGGCTCAGTGTAACCTTCAAATTGAGCTTGTTTTACAGTGTCATGAAAGTTTTTCTTATCGCTAAAATTATTAAATACAAAATTTAAGCTTCCAGATAAAACAGCTAGAACGCTTGTAACTTTATCACCCGAAGTGACGAGGTTTTTGAGTGTGTTGATGATTGGTAATCCAGCTCCAACATTGGTCTCGTAGAGAAAAGGTGCATTGTATTTTAAAGCTAATTCTTGTAAATGTTTGTAGTTGCTATAATCACCAGAGCAAGCAATTTTATTGCAAGCAACAACTGCAATATTCTTCTTTAAATAGCCTGCATACGTGTTTGAAACCGCTTCACTTGCAGTAACATCAACAAAAATACTATTGCGAAGGTTCATTTCAACGGCCTTTTCATAAAAACCCTTGATACTTGATTTTGGAGCATAATTAAATTCGGAAACCCAATTATTTAGGTCAAAACCTTTGTTATTAAAAATCATTTTACGTGAATTGGAAATACCAACAATGCGTAAATCAATTTTAAGATTTTTCTTCAAGTAACTTTGCTGTTGTTGAATTTGATCAATCAATTTTTCACCAACATTTCCAATACCAGTGATGAATAAATTTATTTGTTTGGTACGTACTTCAAAAAAGCGTTCATGTATTGTATTTAAAGCTTTCTTTACATCTTTTTTAGAAATTACAACAGATATATTTCGTTCGGATGCACCTTGTGCAATGGCTCTGATGTTGACATTGTTTTTTCCTAAAGCACTAAACATTTTTCCGCTAATCCCTTGATGATTTCTCATATTATCACCCACTATTGCGACAATAGCGAGATCCTTCTCAACAATTATTGGATCAATTTTGTGTAGCGATATTTCATTTTCAAAAGTCTTATCAATAGCCACTTTAGCAGCATTTGCATCTTTTTCAGAAATCCCTATACAAATTGAATGCTCTGAGGATGCTTGCGTAATTAAAATGACATTTATTTTTTCGTTTGATAAGGTTTCAAACAACCGCTTAGAAAACCCAGGAATACCAACCATACCATTGCCTTGAAGTGTGAGTAATGCAATATTGTCTATATTACTAATGCCTTTCACTGCGAGACTTGTTCCGTTAGTGCTTTCTTTTGAGATATAAGTTCCAGCATCTTTAGGAGCCATTGTGTTTTTAATAACTATAGGAATATTTTTATCTAATACAGGCTGAACAGTAGGTGGATACAATACCTTGGCACCAAAATGAGACAATTCAACAGCTTCCTGATAGGAGAGCTTTTCAATTGGTTTAGCTTGTTTTACTAATTTCGGGTTGGTGGTGTACATACCACTAACATCAGTCCAAATTTGAAGTTCTTCTACATTAAGAGCTGCAGCAACAATAGCTGCAGTGTAGTCTGAGCCTCCACGACCTAGAGTCGTATATTCACCATCAATCGATTTTGAAATGAAACCTGGAAGTATCGTTATTTTTGAATTGTTGTTTTCAAAAAAACTTTGAATATTAGTTTCAGTCTCCTTTATGTATATAGCTGCATTAGTATGATTGTTGTCAGTAACAATAAGCTCTTGTGAATTTTTTAATGCAACATCCAATCCTTTAGATTTAATGGTTTCAGAGATGATAAACGAGGACAACTGCTCACCAAAACTTAAAAGTTTATCTGTTGTTTTTGGCGAGAGTTCATTAATTAAATAGAGGCCATCTAAAAGTTGTTCAAGATTTGTAAGCTTTGCAAGTACTATTTCTTTTACAAATTCCTTTTTTGAAGCGTTATCAATTAAACCATCAATGATATTTAAGTGTCTTTCTTCAATTTTCTTATATGCATTTTTATAAGAACTCATTTTTTCAACCGCTTTGTTTGCAGCATCAATAAGTTTATCTGTAATGCCGCCAACAGCGGAAACTACGACAATGCAATTGTCTGATTTAGAGATTGATTCTAAAATTGAGATAACTTTATGTATGTTTTTGGCAGATCCTACAGATGTACCACCAAATTTTAAAACTTTCATTTTTAAAAACTTATTAAATTTAAATTGAGTTGCGAATTTACACAACGATATTATAGTCCGAAAGAATAATTAATTAACAACCCAAACGGGTCGTTTTAGTGGTTGTAAAAATACCAAATAAAGATGAGTTCCCTTGAGGGAAGGAAAGAAATTTACAAATATGTTGATTAAAAGATTTCATTTGGTATATATGCTTACCAAAAGTATTATTTTTACTGTGATTTAAAAATTTATCCATATTTATTCTATAAACGCATGAAAATTTTCGCTAAAGAACAAATTTATGAAGGTGATAGGCTAACCGCAGAAAAACAAAACATTAGTTCAACTGAACTAATGGAACGTGCAGGAACACAAATTTTTAATTGGTTGCATACCAGAATGCAAGGAGCCCAAGTGCCAATTCATGTATTTTGTGGTATTGGAAATAATGGAGGCGATGGATTGGTTATAGCAAGACATTTAATCACACATGGTTATAATGTATACACTTATGTTGTTAATTGTAGTGATAAGCGATCGAAGGATTTTTTAGTTAATTATGATAGAATAAAAACGGTTACAAAAAAATGGCCAGTCTTATTAAATTGTAAAGATGATTTTCCTGCAATACACCAAGATGATATTATTGTTGATTCCATTTTTGGTATAGGACTAAACAGACCAGCAGATGATTGGGTAAAAGCATTATTTCAGCATTTTAGAAAATCAAGAGCGTTTACCTTAGCAATTGATATGCCATCAGGCTTATTTGCTGACAAAGTACCTGAGACAGAAAATGATGTGGTTTGGGCAAATCACACACTTAGTTTTGCTTCACCAAAGCTTGTATTCTTTTTGCCAAATACTGCAAAATACACCCAACAATGGGAGATTTTGGATATTGGCTTAGATCAAGAGTTTTTATACACCACTCAAACAGAATCTGAATTGATTGGTAAGTTTGAAGTGCTACCATTATATAAACCAAGACAAAAGTTTGTTCATAAAGGAACCTATGGACACACTTTGATTATTGGAGGAAGTCAAGGAAAAATAGGCTCAGTTGTTTTGGCAAGTAAAGCAGTGATGTCTTCTGGAGCTGGTCTAGTAACTGCCTATGTGCCTAAGTGTGGTGATACTGTGTTGCAATCAGCTTTCCCTGAAACTATGGTTATCACAGACAAAAATGAATCAATCATAAGTGCTATTGACTTTGATTTGCAACCAACGGTTATTGGTATTGGAGTAGGTTTAGGTACTGACGAAATAACTGCTTCTGCATTTGAAGTGTTTTTAAAATCAAACAAAGTTCCACTTGTTATCGATGCCGATGGGTTAAATTTATTAGGACTGAAAAAGGCATTACTCAAATTATTAAAACCAAATACCATTTTAACACCACATCCTAAGGAGCTAGAGCGACTTGTTGGTAAATGGGCTGATGATTTTGATAAGCTAAAAAAAGTAAAAGCTTTTTCAAAAAAGTATAAAGTTATCGTCGTAATTAAAGGAGCACATACCATTATCGTTCAAGGTGACAAGCTTTATATTAATTCAACAGGAAATCCTGGTTTGGCAACAGCTGGAAGTGGCGATGTGTTAACCGGAATTATTACTGGATTAATTTCACAAGGTTATGAACCTATAGTCGCTTCAATTTTTGGAGTCTATTTACATGGCAGAGCTGCTGATATAGCAGTTGAATTTTTTGGGTACCAAAGTCTATTGGCCAGTCATATTATTGAATATCTAGGCGAAGCCTATATTGATTTGTTTAAACAACCAGAAGAACCAAGATCTAATAGTAAAGGGGATGAACAAGAAAATGATAATAATTAAGTATATATTTTGATATAAATTTTTGATTACTGATTTTTGAAGACTTAAACTTTACTATGCAATCCATACATTATATAGACTCAAAATGGTTAGACCTAAATATTATAAATGATTTAGTCCTATCCTCAAAAAAAATTGAATTATCTGAAGGAGCAAAAGAACGCATAATTAATTGTAGAGCCTATTTAGATGAGAAAATGAAAACCAATAAAAATCCTATATATGGTATTAATACAGGATTTGGTTCACTATATAATGTAAAGATAAGTAACAAGAACCTTACTAAACTTCAAGAAAATTTAATGTTGTCACATGCTTGTGGTACAGGAGATTATGTTCCACAGGACATTGTAAAGTTAATGTTGTTTTTAAAAATACAATCGTTAAGTTATGGTCATAGTGGAGTACAGTTAGAAACGGTTAATCGATTAATTGACTTTTATAATAACGACATTTTACCTGTTGTCTATACTCAAGGTTCACTAGGAGCATCAGGAGACTTAGCGCCTTTAGCACATTTAGCATTGCCATTAATTGGAAAAGGAGAAGTTTGGCATAAAGATAAGGTTGTAAGTGCTTCTGAAATTTGTAAAAAATATGATTGGCAACCAATACAGTTACAATCAAAAGAAGGGTTAGCTCTTTTAAATGGCACTCAGTTTATGAGTGCTTATGGTGTACATTTATTATTAAAGAGTTATCGACTCTCTTATTTTGCAGATCTCATTGGAGCTATTTCATTGGATGCCTTTGATGGTAGAATTGAACCCTTTGATGAATTGGTTCATTTGGTAAGACCACATAATGGACAAATTAAAACAGCAGCTCGAATTAAAGAATTTCTTGAGGGAAGCGAACTAATCACTCGAAAAAAGAAACATGTACAAGACCCATATTCATTTAGGTGCATACCACAAGTTCATGGTGCTACAAAAGATACTCTTGAGTTTGTAGCCAAGACATTTATAACAGAAATAAATTCTGTTACAGACAATCCTAATATATTTACTAAGGATGATAAAATAATTTCAGGTGGTAATTTTCATGGTCAACCTTTAGCATTAGCATTTGATTATTTAAAAATAGCTATGGCTGAGTTAGGTAATATATCTGAAAGAAGAACTTTCCAGTTAGTTTCGGGCTCAAGAGGATTACCAAATTTTCTGGTAGACAATCCTGGATTAAACTCAGGGTTTATGATTCCTCAATATACAGCAGCTAGCATTGTAAGTGCCAATAAACAATTGGCAACTCCAGCAAGTGTTGATTCTATTGTATCCTCTAATGGACAAGAAGATCATGTTAGTATGGGAGCCAATGCTGCTACTCAAGCATATTCTTTAACATATAATGTAGAGCGTGTCCTTGCCATTGAATTAATGAATGCTTCGCAAGCTATGCATTTTAGAAATCCTGCAAAGACATCAAAGTTTCTAAACATGTTTTTAAAAGCATACCAAGTAGTAGTTCCTTTTATTAAAGAAGACAAGTTTTTACATGAAGACATCGTATCATCAATTTCTTTCCTAAAAAGCGTAAACATTGATAATGAGGTGCTTTTCATATAAAATTATGTTAATATTTTCGTTTAAATGCCTATAAATTAGTTGAACCTGCTTGCAAGACTGTTTAATATGACCTACTTTTGAATATGCAAGATGAATACAATTTTATCTGCAAATTTTAAGTGATTTAATTTTTCTTTTTTGGTAAAATTGAATTGCTTTCCACACCAAAAATAATTGTTTAATAGCACAACAATTTTTGATTTTTAGCACATTTTTTGATTAAGCACAGCCTTTTGGCTTTGCTAAAATTTTACAATTTTAATTGGGTTTGTAATGGTTTCATTCAATCCTTATTATCGTTGTTAAGCCCTATTATCTACTATGTACTTAGATATTTATTTAAGTCTATGGTAACTAGCTGAAAAGCTAAATAAAGTGTTAAAATAATTTTAATTAAATCTAAATGTTATGTTTATGAACAATTTTACCAAGAGTAGTGGAAATGCCTACTGGCATGCCATTACAAATTTAACTTGTTGTAACATTGATTTGAAGAAGACGCAATTGTTTAAGACCTTTTTGGTCTTAATGCTATTTGCAGCTAGTTCAACTTCAATGTTTGCACAAAACCGAACTACTTTTTACGAAGTATGTGTTGCCGACCGTCCAGAAGGACTAACCGAAGAACAAGCCTTAGCTTTATTCCCAAATGTGGAATGTGACGGCACTTTAAAAGTTGAAAAAATTGAAGACTTACAAGGTGATGATTGTGGATGGGTTAGTATCTATGAGTACATCTTATTCTGTGACGATGAACAATTAGCAGTAGAGAAACTAATTTATGAAGGAGGCGATATTGAAGCTCCTAAATTAGAAATTCCTGCTGACATTACTGTTGAGTGTGATGCAGTTCCAGAAGTTGGAACGCCAACAGCAACAGACAATTGTGATGATGATGTAGAAATCAAGTATGATGGAGAAGTACGCACAGGAGACGATTGTAACTATACATTACAACGTACTTGGACTGCCATTGATAACTGTGGTTTAACACACACATTAACTCAAACAATTACTGTACAAGACACTCAGGGCCCAGAATTAAACAAAGGAGCTGAAGTTCCAACTGGAGAAACCGGAATGAACTTATGCTACAGTGATTTACCTCAAGGACCAAGTGAAGATGATATTAAAGCTCTTTTCTCGGATAACTGTGGTGATGTACTTGTTGAAAAAGTAAGAGTATTTAAAGGAACTGATTGTATGTGGAAAGGTTATATCAATTATTATATTACTGATGATTGTGGTAACCCTGGAGATACAATTTCTTTATATTACAATGGTGGTGATAACGAAGATCCTGTTTTCGTTGATCCTCCTGCTGATATTGAAGTAACTTGTATCGACCAAATACCTGCAAATTATGTATTACAATGGACTGATAACTGTTCAGTCTCAGATCCTAAAGAAAAAGGACTTGGTGTTGATGATACATCTGGTTTAGGTGAAGCTTGTGAAGGTGGTGTAATGACTAGAACTTGGACTGCACAAGATGCTTGTGGTAACGAAGTAACACACACCCAAACAATTACTGTTAAACCAGCTCCTCCAGTTGTTTTTGATCAATTGGAAGATATGGAAATTAGATGTGAAGACCTAGAGGCATTTGAGCCAGGTACTTTATATTATAGTAATGGAGGCGAAGGAGCATGTGATATTAGTGGTTACGCTCAAGGAGTTGCAGAGGACTTTAAAGAAAACTGTGGTTCATTTACAGTAACTTATACTTATAATGATACTTGTAATTCAATTGAGCATGTACAAACAATCACTGTAATTGATGACGTTAAACCAGTATTGGAAATCCCTGCAGACATAACTGTAGAATGTGATGAAGTTCCTGAAGTAGGCGATGCTTCTGCAACAGACAATTGTGATACTGATGTTACAATTAAGTTTGATGGTGAAGACAGAACTGATGGTCAATGTGAAGATAGCTACACATTAACAAGAACTTGGACTGCTACTGATAACTGTGGTAACTCTACTACATTAAGTCAAACAATTACAGTTCAAGATACAACTAAACCAGTACTTACTATCCCTGCAGACGAAACTGTAGAGTGTGATAATGTACCAGCAATTGGTGATGCTTCTGCAACAGATAATTGTGATACAGATGTACAAGTTGATTTTATAGAAGAAAAAATTGAGTATGGTGATGATGATTGTGCAGACACTTATATCATCTTCAGAATTTGGAAAGCTACAGATAACTGTGGTAACACCGATTTAAAAACTCAAAAAATTACTGTTCAAGATACTACTGCTCCAGTACTTACAATTCCAGCAGACGAAACTGTAGAGTGTGATGCTGTACCTAATCCAGGTGTTGCAACTGCTGTAGATAACTGTGATGAAAACGTTAGAGTAGAGTACAATGGTGAAGACAGAACAGATGGTGAATGTGCTGATAACTACACATTAACAAGAACTTGGACTGCTACTGATTGTGCTGGAAATAGTACAACTTTAAAGCAAGTAATTACAGTTCAAGATACTACAGATCCTAAAATAGTTGTTCCTGCTGATATCACAGTAGAATGTGACGAAGTTCCTGAAATAGGAGAAGCTACAGGTACAGACAACTGTGATGATGATGTAACAATTGAATTTGTTGACGAAAAGAGAATTGACGGAGCTTGTGAAGATAGTTATACTTTAACTAGAACTTGGAGAGCTACTGACAATTGTGGTAACGATGTTACAGGTACTCAAACAATTACTGTTCAAGATACTACTAAGCCAATTCTTACAGTTCCAGCTGATGAAACTGTAGAATGTGATGCAGTACCAGCTGTAGGTCAAGCTTCAGCTACAGACAACTGTGATGCAGATGTATTAGTTGAGTTTGTAAAAGAAGATAGAGTTGATGGAGACTGTCCAAATAACTATACTTTATACAGAATCTGGATTGCTACTGATAACTGTGGTAATACAGCTACTAAAACACAGATCATTACTGTTTTAGACAGAACTAAACCAACATTCACTGCGCCAGAAGATACTACTATCTATACTGATGCTGAGTGTAATTATGATGCATCTACTGATGCAACAGGTGATGTAACTGATGAAGCAGATAATTGCTCTACAGGTTTAGAAGCTTCTTATGAAGATCAAATAGAAAATGGTCAATGTGAAGGTGAAAAAATAATCATTAGAACATGGTCATTAATGGACGAATGTGGAAATGAAGCAGAAGATCAAGTACAGATTATAACTGTATTAGATAGAATCGTGCCAACATTTACTGCACCAGATGATATCACTATTTATACAGATGCTGAATGTAAGTATGATGCTTCTACAAATGTAACAGGTGATGTAACTGATGAAGCTGATAACTGTTCAACTGATATCAATGCTACTTATGTAGACAAGGTAGAAGAAGGTTCATGTGAAGGTGAAAAAATAATAACTAGAACATGGTCATTAGTTGACAACTGTGGTAACGCAGCAGAAGATCAAGTGCAAACAATTACTGTAAAAGATAATATTGCACCAACATTTAAAGCACCAGCTGATGTTGATTTAGATTGTGCTGACGATACTTCAATAGCAAACACAGGAGATGTTACTGATGAAGCTGATAACTGCTCAACTGGATTAGAAGCTACGTATTCTGATGATATTATAGCAGGTGATTGTGCTGGTAACTATGTGATTAAAAGAACATGGTCATTAGTTGATAACTGTGGTAACGCAGCAGAAGATCAAGTACAAACAATTACTGTAACTGATACAACTGCTCCAGAAGAAAATGAAACTTTTGTATTGCCAGAAAGCATCAATGAAATTAACGGATGTGCTGGAGATTATTTAGAAGCTCCATTAACTGAAGAAGAATTTGCTGCTATGTTTACTGATAACTGTAGTGAAGTTGTTGTTACTTTATGGTCAAGTCCAGTAGGAACTGATTGTGGATGGTCTATCATACACAAGTATTCTGTGTCTGATGACTGTGGTAACTTCTTAGCTGATTACAAAGTATATTATTCAGGTGAAGATAGAACTGCACCAGAATTAGTAGGAGTACCTGCTGATGCTCAAATTGAGTGTACAGATGAAATTCCTGCACCTGCTGATGTAACTGCTATAGATACATGTGACGATAACGTTAAGGTTCACTTAGATGAAAGTATTGTTAATTATAACTGTGCTGGTAACTATGACATTATTAGAACTTGGACAGCTACAGATGATTGTGATAACACAGTATCTGCAACTCAAACTATTGAAGTTAGAGATTTTGAAGCTCCAGAATTAATAGATGGTGCTGAATTGCCAGAAGGAAGCAATGAAAATGACTTATGTGCTCCTGATACAGATGAAGAACTTGCTAACTTAGGTGTACTTACTGCTGATGAATTTGCAACACTATACGAAGATAACTGTAGTGGAGTAAATGTAAACAGAGTAATCAACCTTGATGGCGATGACTGTAAGTGGATTATGTGGGTACGTTACGATATCACTGACGATTGTGGTAACGAAGCTCAATCTGTAAAAGTATGGTATCACGGTGGTGATATGAGCGCTCCAGTACCAACTGGATTATGTGAAAATGAAACTATGGAAATATTGACAAGCGAGTATGGCGTATGTCCTGCTGACGCTACTATTTCTGTAGTATTAGGCGATGAGATTACTGCTACAAGCGGAGTTTGGTCTGTTGCTGGTAGAGATTTCACACATGCTAACTTAATGCCTTGTTTCATGGATAACTGTACTGCTCAAGAAGATTTAATCTTTGTAGTTGCAGCTATAAATGAAGGTAGTGCGGATGATTGCCCACGTACAATGACTATTACTTTTGATGTAGTAGATAATTGTGGAAATGAGTACAAAGGTTTTGTTTGTACATTCGTTATCATTGATGATGTTGCACCTGTTATCGAAGATTGTCCTGCTGATATAGTAGTGCAAGTTGGTTCTCAGGCACCTGCTAGTATCGATGGATTCACTTCTTTAGGTGAGTACAATGGTAAAGCATATTACTTATCAAATGCTGAAATGAATGCTGGTGATGCTTTAGCTGATGCTGCTAATAGAGGTGGTTATGCTGCTGCTATTAACGATGCTGCTGAAAACACTTGGGTACGTGATGCTGTAACAGCTGCTGCTGGAGGTATTAAGTACTGGATTGGTTTAACAGATACTGCAAACGAAGGGGTTTATGTATGGCAAAGTGGTGAAGCACTTACTTACACTAACTGGTCAGCTGGTGAGCCAAACAACTTGTTTGGTGAAGACTGTGTTGAAGTTTACACTAATGCTAAATGGAATGACCTTGAATGTCATGGTCAAATCTTGTATCAAAGACAATATGTCCTTGAGTTAGATGCTCCTTCTAGTAATGGTGCTAAAGTAGAATTTGATGAGCCTAAAGCTTCAGATAATTGTGACTTAGTGAGCATGGAACAAACTGCTGGTTTACCATCAGGTTCTGAGTTCCCAATTGGTACAACTACTGTGACTTATACAGCTACTGATGCTTGTGGTAACACAACTGAATGTTCATTTGATGTAACTGTTGAAGCTGTTGCAGTTGAAGTTCCTGAGATTGTTACTTATTCTTCAGATTGCTGGACTGTATCATTCTATTTAACAGGTACTGACGATCATGGATATCCAGTATATGATTACGGACAAATTAATAATACTGATTATGATCATTTAAGTTATCGTTTAGCATATAACCATGACTTAGGTCAATGGGAAGGTGTTGAAACTTATTTTGGTGACCCTTATATGACAATTGTGAGCGTGACTGATAGTCCAGTTCCTCCATGTGATGACTCTGAATGGATAACTGATACTAATTGTGAGGAATCTGTAGAAGTGTTCTGTGGACCTGATAATGTGAGAAATTTAAATCCTAATAATGGAGAAGAAGTTTATTCACGTCCAGATAGCAATCAAGCGCAAGCTGAAGATGCGAATGCTGATATCAAGATAGATTTTACAGCTTATCCAGTACCATTTGATAGAGACGTTAATGTTAAGTTCAATTTTGAGTTTGATACTGATGTAACTATTAATATTCATGATACTAAAGGTCTTTTAGTGAAGAGCTTAACTCTTAATAATGTAAGAGCTAACTCTGATGTTAAGAAGAGCTTTGACTTATCAAGAGCTGGAGATCAGTTGTTCTACATTACTGTAACAACTAATCAAGGTTCTGTTACTAAGAAAGTTGTTTCTTCAAATATTAAGAGACGCTAGTTAGAGGAGATAGATTTTAACATCTATTTTAATAAGAAGGCAGCCATTGTAAAATGGCTGTCTTTTTTTTTGTAGCATGATGAAAAAAGATATAAAAAATGTTTAGCAGACATTTTTAATAAATATGCCAACTAGACCAATGACTAAGAAGAAGCTGAAGTGAATTTCTTTAAATGCTGTTGTTTCTATTTGTAAAATTTTGGACAGATTGCATTTTGCAGAATATTGAAATTGCAATGCTTTTTTAATCAGAAATAAATTAATTTATTCAAAGTTATAGCAACTTTTGGGAGTCTTTATATTCTTAAATAAGTTTAAAATGATAAAAACACTTATTATTAACTTGCGCATTGTACACAAAAACGTGCATGAGGCATCAACATGATTCTTCCAATAGGAATGTTTTGTTTGCATTTAAAGCAAACACCGAAGTCTGGATCGTTAATATTTGACAGTGCTATACTGAGATTGCTTAGTTTTTGTTTAGCTTTTTTTAAGGCTGCTTCATTAACACTTTTGTTGTTAATGGCATCCATTCTTGAAACTCTTCCAATGGCATTTTCAGGAGCAATAGGTCTGGTAAGTTCTTTGTAGTTTTCTATTGCTTTTTTAGTTGCTTCAATTTCTTTATTAATAGTTTCTTTTATGGCTTCAAGTTCAATTTTAGTCATTGCTTAAAATGGTTTTGGCCCAAGATTTTGCTTCTTCCATAGTTGAAAAAATCTCAAATGGTTTATTGTTGAAAAATAATTTTTCTACTTCAGCATTTCCTTTTGATAAAAGAACTTCAGCAACTACTGCAAACCCAATAAGATTTTTAATTTTTGAAGTTTGCAAATAAATGGAAGGGTCAACAGAATAGGAGTGTTTCCTGTGAGTAATGTAAACAAAAGGGGTATTCTTAAAATAATCTTTAGCAATATCTTCTAAAACTTTGTTTTTATCAGGTGTTAAATGAACTCCTTCATTGATGTATGAAATAACATAATCATCATAGACATCTATCTTGCAAAAAGGATATTTTAATGTTTTTGGCATGACTAAAGTTAATTATTTTAAAAGTAGTACTCAAAAAAAACTCCACTTAAGAAAGTGGAGCTATAATACCTTTCCAGTTACACTTAAGATTTAGTAGGCTTTTCAGATGTTTTAATTTTAATGCTAAGCTCTGTTGCATCTTTTTCTATGTCCATGCTTATAACATCACCTTCATGAATTTTAGATGTGATTATCTCTTCGGCTAATGCATCTTCTATATATTTTTGAATGGCACGTTTTAGAGGTCTTGCTCCATATTGTTGGTCAAACCCTTTATCTGCAATGAAATCTTTAGCTTTTTTACTTAATTTAAGAGTATAGCCTAAATCTTTTATTCTGCTAATAAGTTTTTCTAATTCAATATCAATAATCAAATTAATATCTTCTTTTTCAAGTGTATTGAATACTACAACATCATCAATTCTATTTAAAAATTCTGGAGCAAAGGCTTTTTTCAAAGCATTTTCAATAATACCTCTTGCGTTATCTGATGCTTGAGATTTTTGTGCAGCGGTTCCAAAACCAACTCCAGTTCCAAAATCTTTTAATTTTCTAGCTCCAATATTGGAGGTCATAATAATAATGGTATTGCTAAAGTCAATTTTTCTTCCTAAACTATCTGTTAAGAAACCATCATCCAATACTTGAAGTAGCATGTTAAATACATCTGGATGCGCTTTTTCAATTTCATCCAATAATACTACAGCATAAGGTTTACGACGTATTTTTTCTGTAAGCTGACCACCTTCTTCGTAACCAACATAACCTGGAGGCGCTCCAATAAGTCTAGAAATAGCAAATTTTTCCATGTATTCACTCATATCTATTCGCACCAATGTATCTTCACTATCAAAGAGCTCTCTAGCTAATACCTTTGCTAATTGTGTTTTTCCGACTCCTGTTTGTCCCAAAAATATAAATGAACCAATTGGCTTGCTTGGGTCTTTAAGTCCAGCACGATTGCGCTGAATGGCTTTTACAACCTTTGAAACAGCTTCGTCTTGTCCAATAACTTTTCCTTTGATTAGTTCAGGAAGTTTTGCAAGTTTATTGCTTTCAGTTTGTGCAATTCTGTTTACAGGAATTCCAGTCATCATAGAAACTACATCTGCAACATTATCTTCTGTTACAATTTCACGATGTTGTTTAGATTCTTCTTCCCATTTTTTTTGTGCCTCTGCTAAACTTTTTTCCAATCTTTTTTCGTCGTCACGAAGCTTTGCGGCTTCCTCATACTTTTGTTTTTTAACAACGGTATTTTTAGTTTCCTTCACAGCTTCTAATTGATTCTCAAGTTCTAAAATTTGTTTTGGAACATCAATGTTTGTAATATGTACACGCGATCCAGATTCGTCCAAGGCATCAATGGCTTTGTCTGGCAAAAAGCGCTCTGTCATGTAGCGGCTTGTCAACTTTACACAAGCTTCAATAGCTTCTGGAGTGTATTCTACATTATGGTGCTCTTCGTACTTGCTTTTTATATTATTGAGTATTTCAATGGTTTCTGGAATAGAAGTTGGTTCAACAATCACTTTTTGAAAACGACGCTCTAAGGCACCATCTTTTTCAATATACTGTCTGTATTCGTCTAAAGTTGTAGCTCCAACACATTGAATTTCTCCACGTGCCAAGGCAGGCTTAAACATATTGGATGCATCTAAACTTCCTGTTGCACCACCAGCACCAACAATGGTATGTATTTCATCAATAAATAGAATGATATCATCATTTTTTTCAAGCTCATTCATTACAGCTTTCATGCGTTCCTCAAACTGCCCTCTATATTTTGTGCCAGCAACCAAACTAGCTAAATCAAGAGTTACAACACGTTTGTTAAATAGTATTCTAGATACTTTACGTTTAACAATTCGCTCTGCTAATCCTTCAGCTATTGCAGATTTACCAACTCCTGGCTCTCCAATTAAGAGTGGATTATTTTTTTTACGTCTGCTTAAAATTTGAGAAACACGTTGTATTTCCTTTTCACGACCAACAACAGGGTCAAGTTTGCCTTCTTCTGCCATTGCAGTTAAATCACGACCAAAATTATCTAAAACTGGTGTTTTAGACTTTTTTGTGCCTTTACCAGTTGATTGTCCAAATGGGTTTTCTTTTGAGCTTTCTTCAGAAGAGGAGCCCTCATCTGAAAATGATTCTGCTTTTGGTGATTCTATGTAATCGTCGTCGTTTGTTATCATATATTTAAACTGCTCTTTAACATTGTCGTAATCAACTTTTAATTTGTTTAACAACTTGGTTGTTGGGTCATTTTCATTTCTAAGAATACACAACAATAAATGAGCTGTATTAATAGAATTGCTTTGGAATAGCTTTGCTTCTAAAAATGTTGTTTTTAGTGCACGTTCAGCTTGTCTTGTTAAATGCAGGTTTTTCTTCTCATTGGAAGCAATATTGATATTAGGATTTGCTGGGCTTAATATTTCAACTTTCCTCCTTAAATGATTTAAATCAATTTCTAGAGCTTCTAAGATGTCAATAGCCTTGCCACTCCCATCACGCAATAAACCAAGCATTAAGTGTTCAGTGCCTATAAAATCATGACCTAAACGCAAAGCTTCTTCTTTGCTGTAAGCAATTACATCTTTTACCCTTGGTGAAAAATTATCGTCCATAAATAGTTCCTTTCTGCATTAAAAATAGTAAAAACAAGGTAATAAATTCAAAAACCATACCTTAATTCGACCAATTGATGCTAATAGACAAAAAAAACTTAATAAAATCAAAATATTTAACGTTATAGTTATTAACGAAAAACACCTAAAATATTGTTGATAAAATACTTCAAAAAATGATGTTAAATTCAGGCTGCCACTAACAAAATACTTATATTAGCTCGATTTAGAAACCTACAAAAAACTAATACATTTTATTTATGACTGAAGGAGAAAAACTCATTCCAATAAATATTGAAGATGAAATGAAATCGGCTTACATTGATTATTCAATGTCAGTCATTGTGTCACGTGCTTTACCAGATGTAAGAGATGGTCTTAAACCAGTACATAGACGTGTACTTTATGGGATGCACGAACTTGGAGTTAGATCTAATACTGCACATAAAAAATCAGCTAGAATAGTTGGTGAAGTACTTGGTAAGTATCATCCACATGGTGATACATCTGTTTATGACACCATGGTACGTATGGCACAAGAATGGAGTTTACGTTATATGCTTGTTGATGGTCAAGGTAACTTTGGTTCTATTGATGGCGATAGTCCTGCAGCAATGCGTTATACTGAAGCTAGAATGCGTAAAATATCTGAAGACATGTTGGCAGATATTGACAAAGAAACAGTTGATCATAAGTTAAATTTTGATGATACACTCCAAGAGCCAACCGTATTGCCAACCAGAATCCCTGGACTCCTTGTAAATGGAGCTTCCGGAATTGCTGTTGGTATGGCTACTAATATGCCTCCTCACAATTTATCAGAGGTAGTTGATGGTATAATAGCATATATAGAAAATACAGATATTGAAATCGATGAACTCATTACACATGTAAAAGCACCAGATTTCCCTACTGGAGGAATTATTTATGGCTACGATGGCGTAAGAGAAGCTTTTAAAACTGGTCGTGGACGTATTGTCATGCGAGGAAAAGCTAATATTGAAGAAGTTCAAGGTAGAGAATGCATTATTGTTACTGAAATTCCTTACCAAGTCAATAAAGCAGATATGATTAAAAAAACTGCTGATATTGTTAATGAGAAAAAACTGGAAGGAATTGCAACCATTCGTGACGAATCTGATAGAAATGGAATGCGTATTGTTTATGTTTTAAAGCGTGATGCAATACCTAATATTGTTTTAAATAAATTATACAAATACACAGCACTTCAATCATCATTCAGTGTAAATAATATTGCATTGGTTAATGGTCGACCAGAGATGTTGAATCTTAAAGACATGATTCATCATTTTGTTGATCATCGTCATGATGTTGTGGTAAGAAGAACCACTTATGAATTGCGTAAAGCCGAAGAACGTGCACATATTCTTGAAGGTTTAATTATAGCTTCCGATAATATTGACGAAGTTATTGCACTTATAAGATCATCTTCAAATGCAGATGAAGCTCGTGAAAAATTAATTGAGCGTTTTAAACTTTCAGAAATTCAGGCCAAAGCCATTGTAGAAATGCGTTTGCGTCAGCTTACAGGTTTAGAGCAAGATAAATTACGTTCCGAGTATGAAGATTTAATGAAAACCATTGACGATTTAAAAGATATTCTTGATAAAAAGGAACGTCGTATGGAAATCATTAAAGAAGAACTTAAAGAAGTTAAACAAAAATATGGTGATGAACGTCGTTCAGTTATTGAATATGCTGGAGGAGATTTGAGCATAGAAGATATGATTCCTGATGAGAAAGTTGTTATTACAATTTCACATGCAGGCTATATTAAAAGAACATCACTCACTGAGTATAAAACACAGCATAGAGGAGGTGTTGGACAAAAAGCATCAACCACTAGAAATGAAGATTTCTTAGAACATTTATTTGTTGGCACTAACCACCAATACATGTTGTTCTTTACACAAAAAGGAAAATGTTTCTGGATGCGTGTTTACGAAATTCCTGAAGGAAGCAAAACATCTAAAGGTAGAGCAATTCAAAACCTGATTAATATTGAGCAAGATGATAAGGTAAAAGCCTTCATTTGTACGCAAGATTTAAAAGATGAAGATTACATCAATAGCCATTATGTGATTATGGCAACTAAAAAGGGTCAGGTTAAAAAGACTGCTTTAGAGCAATATTCTAGACCTCGAACCAACGGAATCAATGCCATAACGATTAAAGAGGATGACGAATTACTTGAAGCAAAACTTACAACTGGTGAAAGTCAAGTAATGTTGGCATTACGTTCTGGAAAAGCCATTCGCTTTGAAGAAGCCAAAACGAGACCAATGGGTAGAAATGCTTCTGGAGTAAGAGGTATAAAGCTTGCCAATGAAAAAACAGACGAAGTTGTAGGTATGATTGCTGTAGATGATATGGATAGTGATATCCTTGTTGTTTCTGAAAATGGCTATGGAAAACGATCTAGTTTAGAAGATTATAGAATTACCAATAGAGGAGGAAAAGGTGTAAAAACTATTTCTATTACAGAAAAAACTGGTAACTTAGTAGCCATAAAAAATGTAAGTGATACTGATGATTTGATGATTATAAATAAATCTGGTATTGCTATACGAATGGCTGTTGAAGATTTAAGGGTAATGGGAAGAGCAACACAAGGTGTAAGATTAATTAACCTAAAAGGAAATGACTCTATTGCAGCTGTTGCTAAAGTTATGCATGATGAAGACGATGTTGATGAAAATGAGATACCTGATAACGAGGATGCTGACAATAATGGCACAACTCTTGATAATTCAGAAAACGAAAATAACAATTAACACATAAACTATATTAAAATGAAAAAAATTGTTGTACTGAGTTTTGCTTTAATGATTGGAGCATTCTCTTATGCACAGAAGAAAGAACTGAAAGAAGCAGAAAAAGCAATCAAAGATAATAATTTTGCTGATGCCAAATCTATGCTATCTCAAGCTGAATCTATGATGTCTGCTATGGATGATAAGGAAAAAGCAAAATTTTACTTTCTAAAAGGACAAGCATTATATGCCAATGGAACAGGAAGCGATGCTGATGTTTCAGAAGCATTAAAGAACTTTCAATTACTTCGTGAAACTGAAAAAGCTAGTGGTAAAATAGTGTATACCTCAAAGGTGGATGAAATGAATACATCAATGACTAATGATTTTATTTCAAAAGCTCAAAAGGCTTTAGGTGAAAAAAACTATTCGGTTTCCTATAAGAATTTTCAAAATGCTTATATGTCTTCGCCAACTGACACCTTATATTTATACAATGCAGCATTATTAGCAACATCAAATCAAAGCTATGATGAAGCAATAAGTATGTTTACAAAGCTTCAAGAAATAGGTTACACAGGAATAAGCACAGAATATATGGCTACTGAAACTGAGTCTGGTGAAGAGCAATCTTTTCCTTCAGCTGCAATTAGAGATATTTCTGTAAAAGCAGGAACCCATACAAATGCACGTAACAAGAAAAGTGAGTCTAAAGTAGGAGACATAGCAAAAAACATTTCTCTTATTTATATTGAAAAAGGAGATACAGATAAAGCTTTATCTTCATTAGAAAAAGCAAAAGCTTCAAATCCAAATGATTTTAATCTTCTTGTTGCTGAAGCCAATGTACGTTACAAGTTAGGACAAATGGATCAGTACAAAAGTCTAATCAGTAAAGCTTTAAGCCTAGAACCAAATAATATTGATTTATTATTTAATTTAGGAGTAGTTGCTGCTGAAGAGAAAGATATAGAAAGTGCTAAGTCTTATTATGATAAAGCAATTAAAATTGATCCTACTTATACAAGAGCATATATGAACATGGCTGCATTAATCCTAGATCAAGAACAAGACATTATTACCGAAATGAATGGGCTTGGAAGCTCAGCTGCAGATGATAAAAGATATAACGAATTAAAGGATAAGCGTATGCAAGTTTACCAAGATGCAATTCCTTATTTGAAAAAAGCGTTTGAAAACGAACCAGATAATATTTCAGCCGCAAGAACACTAATGAATATTTATAGTCAAATAGACGACCAACCTAACTTTAAAGCAATGAAAGCTAAGGTTGATGAGTTGGAAAATAATTAATACATCTAATTTGATGTTACAAAAAAATGCCGCTTAAAGCGGCATTTTTTATATTCAAATAATTTTTTTTATAACCCTTAACTTGTGTGTATGACTATTTTTTTCAGTGTTGTAAATTCCTGAATGATCCAATCTGTCAATTCGTACTTTTCCATGGGCATGAATAATGTAATTGTCTTCCATGATGATACCAACATGAACAATATCGCCTTCGGCATTATCAAAAAATGCTAAATCGCCAGGTTCACTTTCTTCAATAAAACTCAATGCTTCACCTTGAGTCGCTTGTAAAGAAGCGTCACGAAGTAATTTATGCCCATTTAGTTTATAGACCATTTGGGTAAACCCAGAACAATCAATACCAAAAGGTGTTTTCCCGCCCCATAGATATGGTGCATTTAAATACAAGAAGGCTGTTTTTATAAGTTCTGATTTAGGGTTTTTGACAGAAGTAGTATTACCATCATGTGAATGGTTTAGTAATGATAAACCATTTAAGGAAGATCCAATTGGAATTGGATAAAGGTGTTTGGATGCATCTTCAACAAACTCTACCAAATCTGTAGATAAAATAGGTTTTGACTTTGAGATAGCATCGTAATCCTCTTTTTCAATAAATAGAAATTGCT
>JAUIGO010000081.1 GCA_030429955.1 Bacteroidia bacterium | reverse complement strand
TAGATCTGTTAAACGAAACGCAAACCTTTGATACTATTTTATTGTTGATGAATGGCACAGGAATTTTTCAAGACATGTCACAAGTTTCAACATATTTGAAGCATTTAAAATCATTATTGAAGCCTAATGGGCAAATTTTAATTGATTCGTCTGACATTAAATACATGTACGAAGACGAAGATGGAGGCATTTGGTTTGATGCCAACAATGACTACTATGGCGAGCTCGATTATTTTTTAAGCTATAAAGGCGAACAAGAGCAACCTATGAAATGGTTGTACCTCGATTTCAATACACTATTAACCGCTTGCACTTCTGTTGGTCTCAACTGTGAACTCGTTATGGAAGGTGAGCATTTTGATTATTTGGCGAGGTTGAGTTAGTTTGCTTTTTATACTTTTAACTCTTGACTTTAACAGAAAAAAAGACGAATTTCGTAAAGTATGAATATAAATAATTAAAACGTTCGATATTATAACATTACCTGTAAACATGAAAAACCTAATATTGTATACTGTTTGTTTATTTTTTATTTCATGTAAAAACGATACACTATCAATAGAAGAGTTTGAGATTACTTCTTTTACTAATATGCAACTTATAGTAAGATTTGACATCCATAACGAAATACTAAATAAAGAATTAGATAATAAAATTAGCGGATTAATTGATTCTACTAAGGAGAAGATGTTTCATAATTTAACTAAAGAACATTACAGCTATTTAGAGTCAATAATAGACACTCTTATAAACATGTCGAAGGTTGATGATATTCTTGATAGCAAAAACTATAAACAACTATCTAGTGTAAAGTTTTCAAATGAACTTTTTTTTACTTCTGATGGATATACTAAATATGGTGAAACTTTCATTACCAAAACAAATCACTTTAAGAAGTCTATTTTGCAATTAACTAATGAAGAAGAAGGAGAGTTAAAGACAAAGATTTATCAATTAATTGTCAACTCAGTTACTAATTATAATGGAGATGAAATCTTTTTAGAATACTTTTTTAAAGATATACCACTCATAGGTATAATTACTTACTTAAAGAGTATTCAAAACAGCGCTCTTTTAATTGAAATAGATTATTTAAATAGTAAAACTTCAGGTAACACTTAGTATAATTAATTGGTACTGCTCGACCAAATTCTAAAAATCTCCGCAGATTTTATTCATTAAACCATACACAAACCCATTAAACGAACCTTATATTTTTAGCAATTAATAACTAACAAACATCTATTTACCTATTAATCTCTAATAATTTTAATCCTTTAAATCTCACCAATACATCATGAGATTCCAACTTTCGTGGGAATTAAAAATCAAACTTATACGTGGTTCCTGCTAAAAACTGTAAGCCTTGTACTTGATAGTTCATCCAACGTTTGTAATCTTGATTTGCAATATTATTTGCCTTAGCATACACAGACCATTGGTCATTAATTCTATAACCTAAATGTACATTGGCATCAAAATAACTTTCTAAAGCCATAGTGAAGGTTAAATCGGCTTCTGGATCAAGTGAGCCTTCCAAAGAACCTTGGTCAAAACGTTCGCCTACATAAAACAGATTTGCTCCAGCAAACCAATGCTTATCAATTTGAAAATCCATAAATAATGAAGCCTCAAAATCCGGAAGATTCCATGCTTTTTCTTGATCTTCAGTTGTATAAGTAAAATACTCAGCTTTAATTCCTAAGTTGAAATTTCGGTTCACGTCTACGTTGATTTCACCAAAAAGACTAAAGGTATTTACATCGTCATAAACCACACCAAAAGAATTGCCTTGATTATAACCATTTTCAGGTGAGTAGTTTCTTTGAGTGTTATTTTTAAATAGTGCTTTGTTATTTTCGGCAATATAATTACCTCTAATATTATAACTCATGTTATTAGATAACTTCCCTTTTAAACCAACATAAGCATTGTATTGTTGGTCTGTTGGCATGATGAACAGCGTTGGCGACACAAACGGATTTTTAGTAGCAAAATCGTAATAAGAATTCTGAATTAAATCGCCTTCAATGCCTCCATAAGAAATAAGTATCTCATCAACCAAGCGATACGAAGCTGTTACCTTTGGGAAAATATAAAACTTGTTTTTACTGGCTTCAGTATCTTTCATATAAAAAGCCGAAACTCCAAGATTCACAGTTAAATCATCTTCTAAAATCTGGTAACTTGGTATCACTCCTATTTGGAAATTTCCGTACTCTATTTTATCAGTATCAAAATAAGATTGCTCAAATGTGCCTCCTAAATAATCAAACTTAAATGTGGTATTTAAATCACCATCATTTAAAGGAATATCAACATTGGTGCTGAACGTGAATCGGTTTTCGCCAGAATCAAAATCGTCTGCAAAGCGACGAAAACGCATGCGACCATCATTAATAATGCGATCATCAAATTTAATTTCACCACCAAAATCGAAGGTAAAATAGGTGTGTTGAGGATCGATATCTGGAGCTGAATCTTCATCAAAACTTTCAGGCAAGCCATACCAATTGAATATTTGATGTCTTGCTCCAGCATCAACGTTCCAAGAAAAATCACGTGATTTTCTGGAATAATTCGCATTGAATCTGGTATCTGAAAAATCATCATTCAACAGTACGCCATCAATTCCGCCTTGAGATGAATGATGACTCACATAACCTCCAACACTTTCTGTACTATTAATGGCATGATTCAAATACACTTCACCTAAAAAACTCGTGTAGGAACCAACACCAAACGAAGCATAATTATCATACAACTTAACAGGTTCTGCCTTATCAACAGCTGCTGCTGTGGCTTTTGCTGGTGTAAAGGTTGAAGCAACAGGAATTGAAAAAATATTGTACTTAACTTCTTTTCTGGTTTCAGTAACTTCATCGTCAAGTGAAGGGATTTCTTTTACCTTAAATGCATCTGAAATTGTTGGTGTATATGGTTTAACAACATTAACAACTTCAGTATTTATGGTGTCTTTGGTTCTGTTGTTTTCTTGAGCAAATGCCGAGGAAGTAAACAATACTATGAGTGCAATTGCTAAATGATTTCTTGTAATTATCATACGTTATGATTTGTTTTTTTGTCTATATGCTTCACTTCGTCTCCGCTCAGTGCAGGCTGGCTCAGCATGACAAATCGTTTTTTGATTTTAGTTTCCGTCTTGATTTTGTACTGATGAATTTGTTTTTGATTCTTCTGATTTGATGCGTTTCAGTTCAGCTTTGGCTTCGTCAACGACATCGTTAAATTCAGCAAAATTTTGAATCACACTTTCCAGAATATAGGTTGCTTGATAAGCATCATCTAAGGCATAAAAATTCTTTGCCATTATGATAAGCCCTTTGGCTGCATAATATTTATAACCAGAATAATCTTTTGCCAGTTGTTGAACGACTGTATTGGACGCTTTGTGATTCCCTTCTTTATTTTTAAAATAGGCATTGAAATAAAGGGCTTCAGCAGCCAATTCGCCAGAAGCTATTTTTTCTACTTGAGCATAAGCCGATTTCGCTTTGCTTTCGTCTCCTGTTTTCATTGCAGAACGTGCAATAATTACATGAGCATCACTCTTAACGTTTTTATCAACTTTACTGTTATCTAACACTTTCTCGGCATAAGCCACAGCATTGGTATAATCTTGTGCTTGATAATAGGCTTTCATTAAGTTAGACTGAGCAAATACAACATTCTGCGGAAACTGTGCTTCGTTTTCCAATCGTTGCAGTAAAGGCATCGCATTGGACCACTTGGCATCATTCAAATAAATTTCTGCCAAACGTGTTAAAGCTTGCTCTGTATATTCTCCACTTGGTTTATTGATAACGTATTCATAATGCGGAATGGCATTGCTTTGCAAATCATCTTTGTAATACAATTGCGCCAAATAATAATGTGCATTTAAAGCGTGAATACCATTTTTAAACTCATTCAAATAAGAGTTAAACAACTTAATCGCTCTACTTGAATTACCAGCTAAATATTGCTTTTCGGCAGCTTCATACGAAGTGTTATCTAAATCTGCATCAGATACATCCACATAATCTAAGGTTCTTACCCAATCAGCATATTCATCAACACGTCCTAAATCAATATAAATTAAACGTGCTGTTGACACTGCTTGAACAGCTTCAGGTGTGCCTTGAAAATTATTAGCTACATTTTTAAATTTGTTTAAAGCCAACTCATTTTTTCCTGCATTATAATGCACCAACCCTTGACGTAAAATGGATTTTGACACATAAGGACTTGCACGATATTCTGAGTTAAGCTGATCGTACATGTTCATGGCTTTGTCTACTTCATTTAACTTTACATAGGAATTCCCTAATTCATAAAGTGCATCATCCCGTAAAGTTGATTTTTTATAGGTATTTATAAATGTGTTTAACTGCTCTATTTTTTGTGAACCTTCATTAATATAACCATGACTTATTGCTTTTTGGAAGAAGGCATAATCAGTTTCTATTTCATTCATTTTAATGGCTCTTTCATAAGCCTCAATCGCTTTTCTGTAATCGCTAGACACGAAATGACCATCACCTAATCGTAAAAACGCATCGTTAAGTCGTACCTTATCATCAGAGGTTTTTGAGATGTATTTTTGAAAATGCTCAGTCGCTTTATTATAGTTTTTTTGCTTGAAGTAGGTGTATCCTAAGTTATAATCAATGTTTGCAATTTCTTTTGTAGACGACGCTTTACCAAAACCTTGAAACTGTTTAAAACCTACAAGCGCATCGTCATAATTGGTCAGGTTATAATCGGTTTCAGCTTTCCAGAACGTAGCTCTTGCTGTATAATTTTCGTCTCTTGGTTCCTTTAAGGACTTATCAAAATACGATTCGGCTTCCAAATATTTGGATTCATTATATAATTCAATTCCTCTATAAAACGCTACTTTTTGATAAGCCACTTTATTATCAAAACTGTTTTTCCCCTCTAATAAATTAAGAGCCTCTTTGTAATTTTTGGACGTGATATAAGAATCAATTAGCAACGATTCTATCTCTTCCTTATAGCTCGTATCAGGATATTTGTTAAGATAAGCTGCCAATACTTGTGGTACAGATTGATATGGATTACCAATATCGTAACTAATTTTTGCGTAATTTAACCATGCATCTTCCTGAATTTTTAAATCGAAATCCATTTGAGATGCATTTCTGAAGGCATTCAACGCTTCTTGTTTTTTATCAACATTAATGTAGCTTTCTCCTAAATGATAGTATGCGTTTTGAGCTACAGAATTGTTTCCATCAATAATTTTATTGAATTCAGAAATGGCATTTTCAAAATCGTTTTGCTTGTAATACGAATATCCAAGTAAATAATAATCTGTATTGGTCCAACGGTTTCGTTTGCCTTTATATGCTTTTAAATAAGGAATGGCCTCAGCATACTTTTCAAGGTTGAAATAGCTTTCTCCAATAATCTTTGAAAGTTCGGAAACTTCATTGTCATCACTGGTTGGTAATTGCTCTAAAGCCAAAGCTATTGCCTTTTCAAAATTGCCAAGTTTAAAGTTTAAATCGGCTTGGTAGTACGATAAATCTTGTTGGTATTTTTCATTGTCACTTACTTGGTCAAAATACTCTGAAGCTTTATCATAATCATCACCTTCATAAGCCATAAAGCCTATATAATACTTTGCTTGAGAACCATATTTTGGTGAGTTTTCAACACGCGACAAATACTTTTTTGCTCCAGCATTGTTCTTGGTATTATACAAGGAATAGCCATAATTAAAGTAGAATTTCTCGCGCTCACTTCTAGACAATGCTTCTTCATCAACCTTTTCATACCATTTTCTGGAATAGGCAAATCGTGAATTTTCAAAATAATAATCTGCTACATCAATGTATGCTGTGTTGCGTTTTGTGCTTGTTGGGTAGTCTTCAACAAAACTTAAAATCAAATCATCAGCATTTTGTTGATTTAATCGTACAGCACAATTGGCTATATAATAGGCACAATCTGATTTCACAACTTCGTCTTTTGCAGCATCCTGAATTTGATCAAATAAAGATTGCGCTGCTAAATATTGTTGACTGTTGTAAAGAGAAAGAGCCTTTTGAAAATCGACCAATTCACTTGTATAAGTGGCTGATTGTTGGGAAAAAATACTAAAGTTGCAAACGATGGCCAAAGCCAGTGCTATGAATCCTTTTTTAGTCATTAAACTCGTTTTTTGATGAATACCAAAGATAATTTATCTCGCATCTATAACGTCAGAATTTTACGATAATTATAAACGAAGTTATTAAATGTTAATTTTTTTATTTACAATAAAGCTTGACAAACTAAGTTTTGTCTTTTGAGGGAATAAATAATACATTTACCACACTTTAAAAATAATCAGAACATATGCCTGAAACTGTTTTACAATTAAAAGACGCGTCAATTTATCAAGGCGATAGTTTAGTACTTTCTAATGTCAATTTTGAAATGGAGAAAGGCGACTTTGTTTACTTGATTGGTAAAACAGGAACTGGAAAAAGCAGTTTTATGAAAACCCTTTATGGCGATTTAGAGCTTACTGAAGGCGAAGGCAGTATTGTTGATTTTAATTTAAGAACGTTAAAAGAAAATGACATTCCTTTTTTAAGACGAAAATTAGGAGTCGTGTTTCAAGATTTCAAACTCTTAAATGACAGAACCGTTAATGGTAATTTAGAGTTTGTTCTCAGAGCTACTGGATGGAAAGACAAAGAGAACATAACCAATAAAATTGAAGATGTTTTAACTCGCGTTGGCATGAAAACCAAAGGATTTAAATTCCCTTATGAGCTGTCTGGTGGTGAGCAACAACGTGTAGCCATTGCAAGAGCTTTATTAAATGATCCAGAACTTATTTTGGCTGATGAGCCAACTGGAAATTTAGACCCTCAAACCAGTATTGAAGTGATGGAAGTTTTACAAGCCTTAAATAAAAAAGGACATACTATTTTAATGGCTACCCATGATTATGCTTTGCTACTAAAGTATCCAAGTAAAACCTTAAAATGCGATGATAATAAAGTGTATGAAGTAGTGCAACGTAAAAATTAAAACCTACCAAAAAGACGCTCAAAAAGACTAAGTCTCTTTTCAAATTTCACAATATATACACCAAAGTTATTTGGTGTTTTTTTCGCAATGTGATTGTGCAAAGGTTGCTCAATAACAGTAGTATTCATTGGAAACTCTAATTTACTCTCATTTGAAATCTTACCAGACTTAATGATTTTTTCTGGATTTTCGATATCGTAAATTTTATACGTACTTCCGTTTTTTAAATCTAAGTTTGAAAAATCAACCAAAACATTTTCACCTCCTTTACTGAACAAGGTCACTCTATATGTATCCTCAGTTTCGTTAGTTTTTGTAACATCCAAAACCGATTTCATGTCAAAATCCTTCACTTGTTTCCAATTACTATTTTGATCCAATCCAAAGCTGGTTTGCCATTGTTTTAGCGTAAAATCTCTATGCTTGCTCATGCGTTGCGCATTTGATTTTCTGGTGTAATAGGCATTCTCATCAAATTTCCATCCAGCTTTAATATGCTTTAAAACAGAACTATTGTAATGTACATAACCACAATAAGCAATGTTGTTTTTAAAAGTCAACGATTTTACATGCAATAATCGTAACGCATTGTTTTTACCAATGATGATGTTGTTGGTTACAGTAACATCTTCAACTGGAGCACTAG
>JAUIGO010000019.1 GCA_030429955.1 Bacteroidia bacterium | reverse complement strand
GTGCAAAAACGGTTATTGCAAGTAAAGCTTACGCTAAAATATCTATGCGTTTGGTACCACATCAAGACTGGAAAGAAATCACGCAACTATTCAAAACTCATTTTGAAAGTCTTGCACCTAAAGGAGTTACTGTAAAAGTAACACCTCATCATGGTGGACAAGGTTATGTGACTCCAATTGATAATATTGGTTATCAAGCAGCATCAATGGCCTACGAACAATCCTTTGGGAAAAAACCTATTCCGCAACGAAGTGGTGGAAGCATCCCAATTGTTGCCTTGTTTGAACAAGAACTAAAGAGCAAAACCATATTAATGGGTTTTGGTTTAGATAGTGATGCTATACATTCACCTAACGAACATTTTGGAGTTTTTAATTACTATAAAGGCATCGAAACCATTCCATTATTTTATAAATATTTTACCGAGTTATCAAAATAGAATTAGATTGACTTATTGAAAAATAGCCACTACAAACAGTTTATGTTGCTAAACTTAGCAACGCTTTTTATCAGTACGTCTGGTGCTTTAGGTAAATTTATTGAAATGCCAACTCCTGTTATTATTTGGTGGAGATCATCCTTAGCACTTCTATTTTTGTTTGCATATTGTAAATTCAAAAAGATTGACCTTAAAATAAATTCAAGAAAAGATCTTTGGACCTTCATTTTAAGTGCCCTTTTTATGGGAGGACATTGGATTACTTACTTCTATGCGCTCAAATTTTCAAATGTAGCTATAGGCATGTTATCGCTGTACACATTCCCTGTAATAACAGCACTTTTAGAACCTTTCTTTATTAAAATTAAATTAGACCCAATTCATATTTTTCTCGGTTTTATAGTGCTTGTTGGTATTTATATTTTAGCTCCAGAATTTAACATAGAGAGTTCTCATGTTCAAGGCATTTTGCTTGGATTGCTGTCTGCTCTTTGCTATTCGTTACGCATTTTAATATTGAAACAACATGTAATCAACTACAACGGAAGTATGTTAATGATGTATCAATTGTTAATTCTCACCATTGTATTATCTCCATTTTTATATTTTATGGACACCTCAGGAATTAGTACTCAATTTCCTTATGTCTTATTGTTAGCCATCGTTACAACAGCAATTGGTCATACCATGTTTGTGCATAGTTTAAAGCATTTTTCGTCAAGCACTGCAAGCATCATGACAAGCGCCTTACCAGTTTACGGAATAATAATCGCTTATTTCTTCTTAGATGAAATTCCTAGTAAGAACGTCTTTATTGGAGGTTTCCTCATCATTTCAACGGTTTTGATTGAAGGTATTCGCTCCCGAAAAACATCTTAATCTAATTTAATTAACTAAAATTTTACATTCTACATTTGTAGAATTAAAAATTTTGTTCTACGTTTGTAGAGTTAATTAATTTTAAGAACCATGCAATTATCAAAATCAGAAGAACAACTCATGCAATATCTCTGGAAGTTAGAGCGCGCTTTTATGAAAGATTTATTAGAAGCCTATCCTGAGCCAAAGCCAGCAACTACAACTGTAGCTACCTTGCTTAAACGTATGATTGATAAAGATTTTGTTGCTTATAATCTTGACGGAAAATCAAGAGAGTACTATCCTTTGGTTAAAAAGAAAGACTATTTTTCTAAACATGTTAATGGTTTAATTAAAACCTTTTTTAATGATAGTGCTACACAATTTGCATCATTCTTTACTAAAGAAACCGATCTGAGTAAAGAAGAGCTTGAAGATTTAAAAACACTTATTGATAACGAAATTAAAAAGAAGTAAGCATGATTATTTACATTTTAAAATTCAGCGCATGCTTAGCTATATTTTTAGCGTTCTACAAACTCTTTTTAGAGCGAGAAAACATGCATCAGTTTAAACGGTTCTATCTTTTAGGAAGTATATTAACCTCTATAGCTATTCCTTTTATAACGTTTACAATATATATTGAACCACAACCCATTGTTGATGGCTTTAACAAAATAGACCCTTTAACGTCTGAGTTAGTTTTGGCAACAACTGAAAATCCAACCAATTATTTACCCATCATTCTTTGGAGTATTTATGGAATTGGGTTGTTATTGTTCGGGTTAAAATTTGCCTTTAACCTTGCCCAAATGATTTTGAAAATAAAGCGAAATCCTAAGCTGAAGAATTCATCATTTATCAATGTGCTATTACAAGATTTGGTTTCACCACACACCTTTTTTAGCTACATTTTTTTAAATAAACACAAATACGAAACGCATCAAATTCCAGAAGAAGTCTTGTTACATGAACAAACTCATGCAAAGCAAAAACACAGTATAGACATTCTGCTTATTGAAATTTTACAAGTGATTTTTTGGTTCAATCCATTAATCCATGTCATTAAAAACTCAATCAAATTAAATCATGAGTTTTTGGCTGATAAAGCTGTATTAAACAAAGGTGTTGAAACCTCAAGCTATCAGCAGATTTTATTGGCATTTACAACTAATGACAAAGACATTCAATTAGCGAATGCCATCAATTATTCATCCATCAAAAAACGAATCACAGTTATGAAAACACAAACATCAAAACAGAAAATTTGGTTAAGAAGCTTCGTGCTTTTACCATTATTGGCATTAACACTTTATAGTTTTAGTGATCGTATTGAAATTATTGAAGAGAAAAATCAACTTGAACTTTTGGAAAAAAGTAATGATGAAATACCTTCCGAAATTTCTTCTCAAAACATAAGCCAAGAACAAGATGGCGCTTCTAGAGAACAAATGAAAGAATACGAAAAGTTGGCTAAGCATTATTACTCACTTCCTAAAGACCAACTCATTATTAAAAAAGAGGATTTAGAGCGTATGAAATACATCTATCACTTAATGAGTGATAAGCAAAAAAAGGACACAGAACCATTTCCTGTGTTGCCACCTCCACCAGCACCTATCGCAAATGAGGCGGAAAAAGTGCTTCCACCACCACCTCCACCTCCAATACCAGATAACGCAACTGAAGAACAAAAAGAAAAGTACAAAAAGGTTATTGAAGAGTACAATAGAAAATATACTGTTAAGAATGGAAAGGTTTCTGAGAACCCACCTCCACCACCTCCTCCAATTCCAGACAATGCCACACCAGATCAAAGAAAAAAATATGAAGAAGCAACAAGGTTATATAAATTGCGTAATGAAAAAAATGAGCAAGCTCGTGTAAAAGATTTAAAACAGGAAAAACTAGCTTATCAAGAAGCTAGATTGGCAAAAATAAAAACTGAAAAAGGAGAACTTACTCAAGTTAGAGTTCTAACCAAAGAAGAAACTGCCAAGCTTAAAAAGGAAAAAGAAGCTTATAAGAATAGACAAAAGCTAGAACTTACCAAAGCAAGAGAAGCAAAAAGTGTTGATGTAGAAAAACTGAAAAAAGAAAAGCTAGCTTATAAAGAAGCTCAATCTGCCAAAATAAAAACTGAAAAAAGAGAGCTTGCTAAAGTAAAAGAACTAAGAAAAAAGGAAGATGTACAAAAGCTAAAACAAGAAAAGCTAGCTTATGCAGAGGCTCAAAGAGCAAAACTATCAGATGAAGAGCGTTTAATTAGAGTACGAGAAATAGAACCACCTAAACCACCTAAATCTCCATTAGATCATGTAATTGACATGGCAAAAAAGGAGGCTAAATTTTACCTTGAAGGCAAAGAAATCTCTTCTGATGAAGCCATTAAAACCTTAAAAGAAAACAAACATTTAAACATTCAAACTCTTGATGCGAGTTCTAAACAACCAAAGGTTTACATTTCAAAAAAACCTGTTGTAATTGATAATTAATATCATCACCCTAAAATATTAAGCCTCATAATTTGAGGCTTTTTTTGTAACATTTTCCCCAAACTTGCGTTCTAATAGACAAACTTGTCCTGAGCTTAGTCGAAGGATCAATCAAACCAAGACATTATGTTACAGCAATTTTTCATAATCTGCTCAGGCTCAGATACAGACATTTTAAAAGACTGCTCCAAGGGTGAGCAAAACAAATACGCAGGTATTGGAGCCACAGTGTTTTTTACAGCACTCATGGCATTTATTGCTGCTAGTTATGCATTATATACAGTGTTTGACAATCTATTCGCCGCTATCGGTTTTGGGTTAGTTTGGGGTTTACTCATCTTTAATTTGGATCGATACATTGTATCTACCATTAAAAAAACAGGAAATGTTATAGACGAACTCATACAAGCTTCACCACGTATCATTTTAGCTGTTATTATTGCCATTGTTATTGCAAAACCTCTTGAGCTTAAAATTTTTGAAAAAGAAATCAATCAAGTGTTATTAGAGCAAAAAAATGATTTTACTCTAGCTAATAAAGATCAAATTGCACAACAATACAGCCCAACCATTGCTTCGCTTCAAAGTGAAATTTCAAATCTAAAAAATGAAATCACTACAAAAGAAACTGAAGTTAATAATTACTACAACACTTATATTGCTGAAGCTGAAGGTAGAGAAGGCACTATGCTTTTAGGCAAAGGGCCTGTTTATAAAGAAAAGCGTGACAAGCATGATGCAAGTTTAGCTGAGTTACAAACACTAAGGGAAACCAATACTAAAAAAATTCAAGAAGCTGAAACTCAAATATCAAACCTTAACTCAGATTATGAAACTCAAGTCACGACATCGCAACCCATAATTGATAATTTTGATGGTTTAATGGCAAGAGTAAATGCTTTAGGAGAACTTCCTTGGTTACCATCGTTTTTTATATTTCTGTTGTTTTTAGCTATTGAAACCTCTCCTATTTTCGCTAAA
The DNA here is from genome assembly GCA_030429955.1 of Bacteroidia bacterium. GTDB lineage: Bacteria > Bacteroidota > Bacteroidia > Flavobacteriales > Flavobacteriaceae > CAJQLB01. The sequence goes on along the minus strand of JAUIGO010000019.1, from coordinate 42,208 downwards.
TTATTATCTCCAAAAGGCGAATACGATATTAAATTTTTAGAAAGTGAAGATGAATTGAAATCTTGGGCCGAACAGAAAAAATATCAGCAGAATGCAGTATTAAATGCAGATAATACAATAAATGATCGTGTGTATGGAGATATTGCAGAAGAGGAAGAACTCTATGCTTACAAGAAAAAATTGGCACGCGAGTTAATGAAAAAACAACAAGAGGCCTTCTATAAAAAACAAACTAGAATTTTATAATTCAAATTAAGCAGCATCATTGGTTGTAAAATGCTCATAAACATCTTTGCAACCATAACCAATTATAGACAAACTTTTATGCTTTGTTATGGCTTCGTTATGTAGTTTCGCTAATGCATTAACACCATAACGGTCAACACTTTCTAAACCTTCAATACTAATGGTAAGCTTATCGAAAGTTTCAAAAATGTGTTCAAACGTAGTTTGAAATAAATGTAAACTTTTTCGGTCGAGAATACCTCTAATTTTAAAAAAGTTGTTGTAGCTGGTAATTTCTAAATTCATAACAAAAAATTAAGGTTAACAATAAACTTGGGCTATTAATCTATTCTAAATATCTCATTTTTAATCGACTAAACTTTAATATTTCGACGAATAGAAATGCTTTTCTGTTGAAATAGCGTTTCATGCATATTTTTTGGTTAAACTGCTTAATCTTTGTGAATAAGGTGTCCTTAATTTATCTTCAAATTCAATACTTAAATTTCAAGAATTATCTATATTTAAACTATGGATACCATTGCACAAATTAATGCTGATTTTATTGAACAAAACACTGACTTTATTCAGTTAATTTCAGCATTAAAACAAGGGTTTTCTTCAAAAGAAATCATTGTTCCTATGCGTCATCACCATGATTTTCCTAACCATGAAGTCAATTCAGATTCAACGCTACTGTTAATGCCTGCTTGGAAACCAAGCCAAGAAGCTGGAGTAAAGATTGTAACTGTAAACCCTGAAAATGGTCAATTTGATTTACCTTCTATACAAGGAACTTACATTTACTTAGACGCTAAAAAAGGAACCATTAAAGCCATTTTAGAAGCCAAAAGCCTAACAGCAAAACGAACTGCAGCTGCTTCTGCCTTAGCATCTTCATTTTTATCAAGAAAAAACTCCAACTCTCTTTTAATGATTGGTACTGGAGCGCTTTCTTTAAATTTAATTAGAGCACATGCTTCAGTAAGACCAATAGAATCCGTTTATGTTTGGGGAAGAACTATTGAGAAAGCTAAAGCAATTTGTGACCAACTTTCAAATGAGAAATATGTTGCAAAAGCAATAGAAACCATTGAAGAAAAAATCTCCGAAGTTGACATAATATCATGTGCAACTTTATCAAAAACACCATTAGTATTTGGCAAATATCTTAAAGATGGGCAACACATCGATCTTGTTGGTGCTTATAAAAAAGACATGAGAGAAGCTGATGACGAAACCATTAAAAAATCTTCAGTTTTTGTTGATACGTTTCAAGGAGGACTTAAAGAAAGTGGTGATATTCTGATTCCGCTTACTAATGGAACATTAAAAAAAGAAGACATAAAAGCCGATTTATTTCAGCTTTGCTTAGGTGATAAATCAGGTAGAATCAATGATTCTGAAGTCACTGTATTCAAATCAGTTGGTCATGCCCTTGAAGATTTAGTTGCAGCAAAATACTATTATACAAAATTTATTAATGAATAAAACTTACCAGAACATAAAGTCAAAAACAAAATTCAATGTGCCAAATAACTGGTTGCAAATCAAAACCATAGACATGCATACAGGAGGCGAACCACTTCGCGTCATTGTAGATGGTTTCCCTGAATTAAAAGGCAATTCTGTTTTAGAATACAGACGATATTGTAAAGAACACTATGACCATTTACGAACAGCTTTAATGTTTGAACCTCGTGGTCATGCAGATATGTATGGCTGCATTTTATTACCTCCTAATGATAGTGAAGCTGATTTTGGAGTCCTATTTTTACATAATGAAGGCTACTCAACTATGTGTGGTCATGCCATTATTGCCATTTCTACTTTAGCTGTTGAAATGCATTGGATTGATGTAAAAGAAGGTGACAATACAATTAAAATAGATGCGCCTTGTGGAAGGATTACATCTTTTGCAAATGTTAAACATGGCAAAGTTACAGGAGTTCGCTTTCATTGTGTACCAAGTTTTGTGGTTGGATTAGATAGAACTATAGAAGTTGAAGGCTTGGGAAAAATCACTTATGATTTAGCCTATGGTGGTGCATTTTATGCTTATGTAGATATGGCTAAAAATACATTTGATTTTAATTTAGATGAAAATTCCTATCGAAAATTAATTGATAATGGAATAAAAATAAAGCACGCTGTGATGAAAGCTGACAAAGAAATACAACATCCTTTTGAGAATGATTTAAGTTTCCTTTATGGAACCATATTTATTGACAACAACAAACAACCTTCTGGAGCAGACAGCAAGAATGTTTGCATTTTTGCCGAAGGTGAAGTAGATCGTTGTCCAACAGGCTCTGGTGTATCTGGTCGAATGGCAATTCATAAAGCGAGAAAAGAAATTGATTATGGTGAAAAAATGATTATAGAAAGTATTACAGGCTCTAAGTTTAAAGGCTCAATAATTTCGGAAGAAGATTATGGTTCTTTTAAAGCTGTAATACCTCAAGTTGAAGGCACTGCACATATTACAGGAATGCAGACCTTTGTGCTTGATCCAAATGATCCTATGAAAGATGGATTTATTTTAAGATAAATGATCTCATTAAAAAAAACCACAAATAAAAATCCAAAACTGAATTATATCCATGTTTATGGAGATAATGTTTCATGCAAAATTTTTCCAAATTTAGGAGCGAGTATTCAGGAATTAGCTTTTAATGATATTGATATTATTCACGGAATAGCTATTTCAGAAAATGGATTAGAAACTTACAAGGAAGTATATCAATCTGCTATTCTTTTTCCTTTTGTTGGAAGGATCCCAAATGGTGAATATATTTTTGAAAATAAAAATTATAGGCTTGAAACAAACGAAACTAATCGTTCCAATGCGTTACATGGTTTAGTTTTCAATAAGGCTTTTAAAGTTGACAATTGCGATACGTCAACTACAAAAGCTAGTGTACAACTATCATATTGTTCTGATGGAACTTTAAAAGGATTTCCATTCAAATTTGAGTTGAAAGTCATTTATATAATTTCAAATGAAGGTTTAAAAATTGACTTCAAAATATTCAATCAAAATGAAAGCTCTTTTCCTTTCGGACTAGGTTGGCATCCTTATTTTAAAACGGATGATTTAAGTTCAAATACCTTGTCATTTTCTTCAAAAGAAAAACTAGTTTGTGATGAACAAATGATTCCATTAAAAAAAACAAACAATACAGAGCCATCAACTTTTATGATAAATAATAAGTTGTTTGATGATACTTTCATACTTTTAAAAAACGAAGTGTATTTCAAAACAAACAACTACAAAATCAAGATGAATTTCAAAAATTCACATAACAGTTTTTTACAGATTTATACACCTTTAGATAGAAAAAGCATTGCTATTGAACCAATAACTTCTGCCCCAAATACATTTAATAATACAATAGGTTTATTAGAACTCAAGCCAAACAATGCTTATCATTGGAACATTAAATTAAAAATACTTGAATAAACAAATCATCATATCATTCATCATTTTTGTTTCTTTTTTTGGCTGTAAATCAGAACCGAAAACTATATTAGAAGCTGATTATCTAAAATTCAGTGAAAATATTTTAGATTACCGAATCACGCCAAAAGATTCCTTGGATAAATCCGGTTTAATGTTTTCAGATCAAGGTGCTTGGTTTGCTTATGGGTTACCTGATTCAACATCTTTAAATTTTGGGTTTTCCGGTCCTTTTCTAATGACTCAGCAAAATGGTATTTGGAGTAGTGAAAATCTTGCTTATTTAAGGCTAACTGTTGGAGATCATCCTATTTATCAAAGAGACATCCATTTAAATTACCAAAGTGCCTTTTCAAGTCATCTTGAAAGAGAAATTACTGTGTCTGGAGTTACTATTCGAGAACAGCTTATGTTTTTAAATGGAAACACTTCACTTATTCGATTTGATTTTACAAGTAATGAAGAAGATGAAAGATATAATACAGAAGTATCTTTTGATTTGAAAAATTTATCAGTCTTTGCAAATAGTTTAACTTTTGAATCTATAAAAAACGAGCTAAAAATTAAATCCAGTAAATCAAAAGCACAAGGTCATATACTTTTTCCCAAAGAAATGACTTTAGAAACTTCTGATAGCTCTTATTCAACTAGTACTTATAATATTGACCTAAACGCAAACGAAACAAAATCATTTATAGTCTCCCAAACCTTCTTTTTCCCAGAATACTCCTGGGAAAAAGAAAAAGCACTCATTGAAAGTGTTGATTTTGACTCAGTTTTAAACGCTAGAAAACAAGAAAAAAACACCCAGTTAAAGTCCCTTATTGACAACAGAAAACCACAATTCCAAGATGAAAAATATGCTGAAGTTTTAGCCAAAGCACATTTAACTTTGCAAAACAATTGGCGCATTCCAGCTGGCGAAATTGAGCATGAAGGCTTATTCCCAAGCTATCATTACAAATGGTTTAATGGCTTCTGGTCTTGGGATTCATGGAAACATGCAGTTGGCTTATCCTATTACGATCTACATTTAGCCAAAGAGCAGGTAAAACTCATGTTTAAATTTCAAGAAGAAGATGGCTTTGTAGCAGATTGTGTGTTTAGAGACACAACCATTGAAAAACATAATTATCGCGATACAAAACCACCTTTATCAGCTTGGGCAGTAGCCAAGATTTACGAGAAAGACAAGGATTTAGAGTTCGTAAAATACATGTATCCCAAACTTAAAAAATATCATTATTGGTGGTACAACAAACGTGATCACGACCAAGATGGACTTTGTGAATATGGCTCCACTGATGGTAGTTTGGTAGCTGCCAAATGGGAAAGTGGCATGGATAATGCCATCAGGTTTGATGATTCTAAAATTTTAAAAAATGAAGAAGGCGCTTATTCATTAGACCAAGAAAGTGTCGATTTGAATGCGTACCTCTATGCCGAAAAATTATTTTTGTCACAACTGGCAGAAGCCCTAAATTTAAATGATGTTTCAAAGTATAAAAGCGAAGCAGAAAGTTTAAAAGTCAAAGTACAAACACAATTTTATGATAAAAATGATGGCTGGTTTTATGACACCAATTTAGAAGGAACGCAATTTATAAAAGGTGAAGGTAGTGAAGGATGGACAGCCCTTTGGGCAAATACTGCAACCCAAGAGCAAGCAGAAGCAATAAAAATCAAAATGATGAATCCTGATAAATTCTTCACCAAAGTGCCTTTTCAAACCATGAGTGCAGACCATGAAAAATTTGACCCTTTAAAAGGGTATTGGAGAGGTCCAAATTGGTTAGACCAAGCTTATTTTGGAGTAAAAGGCTTACGGAATTATGGTTTTAACGAGGAAGCAGACAAAGCCACCGTGCAAATTCTTGAAGGTGCTGAAGGCCTATTAGGCAAAGGAAAATCTATTAGAGAAAATTACCATCCACTTACAGGGGAAGGACTCCATGCACAAAATTTTAGTTGGAGTGCAGCTCACATTATCATGTTACTAATGAACGAAACGAATGATTAAAAAACTTACAATTTTTACGCTTTTACTTTTTTGCCTGTTAAGTTACAGTCAAGAAAAAGACCCAATAAAAGACTACAAACACTACATTGAAAACGAACAAGTCATTTCTGAAAATAAAGAACCTGCACATGCATCGTTTACGTCTTTCGTTTCAAAAGAAAATGCTTTAAAAAACAATCCTCATTATTATAAATTATTAAATGGCACTTGGAAATTCAATTGGGTAAAAAATCCTAAAGACAGGCCAACACAGTTTATGAAGTCAAATTTTGATACTTCTAATTGGAATGACATTAAAGTACCATCCAATTGGGAGGTTGAAGGTTTTGGTGTACCTATTTACGTCAATCATCAATACGAGTTTACCGATTACAAAGCGATGATTGCTGACGACATGGAATTGGTTGATCGCATCTATCCAAAAAACCCAGGTGATGTCCCAGATAATTATAATCCTGCTGGTACTTATCGTCGTGATTTCACCATTGAAAAAACTTGGAACGAAAAAGAAATTTTTCTACACGTTGGAGCTATGAAAGCTGGTGGTTTTGTATGGCTGAATGGTGAGTATATTGGCTATTCTCAAGGCAGTAAATTACCGTCAGAATTTAATATTACTAAAGCAGCAAAAACAGGCAAAAACACCATTGCGATTCAACTTTTTCGTTGGACAGATGGCTCCTATTTAGAGTGTCAAGACTTTTGGCGTATCAGTGGCATTGAACGTGACGTGTTTATCTATGCACAACCTAAAATTAGGATTCAGGATTTTGAGGTGACTTCAACACTTGATAAAGGATATGAAAATGGTGTATTTCAATTAGACGTTGACTTACAAAATCACACTTCAAGAAATAGAAACATTGAGATCAGCTATGAGTTATTAGATGGTGACAAAATGATCTCTTCAGGAAATAAGAAAATTGAAATCCCTAACTCTCAAAAAGATGCTACTAGTTTTAGGGAAATAATTCCTGATGTTAAACAATGGAGTGCCGAACATCCTAATTTATATTCACTCATTATTGAAACTAAAGATTCTAAAGGGAAAACCATAGAAGTCACACATAGAGAAATTGGGTTTCGTTCTGTTGAAATAAAAAACGGCCTGCTTCTAGTTAATGGCCAACGCATTACATTAAAAGGTGTCAACGCTCATGAAGTTGACCCAGAAACTGGTCATGTCATGTCTGAAGAACTTATAAAAAAAGACATTCAACTTTGGAAAGAAAACAACATTAATGCGGTTCGATTGGCACATTACCCAAGAGGCAGAAACTTCTATGAATTATGCGATAAATATGGAATTTATGTAGTCGATGAAGCTAATATTGAATCTCATGGCATGTACTATGGAAAATATTCCTTGGCAAAATTTCCATCTTGGGAAAATGCTCATGTAGATAGAATGGTGAGAATGGTAGAGCGTGATAAAAATCATCCTTCTGTAATTATTTGGTCCATGGGAAATGAAGCAGGAAATGGTGTTAATTTCTTTAAAGGTTATGATGCTATCAAAGCAAACGACAACTCGAAGCGTCCTGTGCAATACGAACGACCTTATAAAGATTATGATGGTAGTTTGTACGATATGGATTCAAATACAGATATTATTGTGCCTCAATATCCAAGTCCTGCGCGATTTGAAGAAGTCGGAAAATCAAAAACCGACAGACCATATATTCCAAGTGAATATGCACATGCTATGGGAAACAGCACAGGTAATTTTCAGGACTATTGGGACATTATCGAATTATACGATAACCTACAAGGCGGATTTATTTGGGATTGGGTTGACCAATCCATTTGGAAAACCAACGAAAAAGGCGAACGTTATTATGCTTATGGTGGTGATTTTGGTGAAAACATGCCAAGTGATAACACGTTTTTAAATAATGGCATCGTATTTCCTGACAGAACACCTCAACCTGCTTTATATGAAGTTAAAAAGGCTCATGAATTTATTAATTTTAAGGATAAAGGCATTAATCGTCATGATGAATTAAGAGTACTCGTTGAAAATTTATACGATTTTACCAACCTTAATCAATTTGATTTTAAAGTCGAAATTAAAGCAGATGGTAAGCTGTTGCAATCCATAAATATTGATACGCTTTCAGTGGAGACACATACTGGAAAACTGATTCGCCTTCCCCTAAAAGGTATCACTATTGAAGATAACACCGAATATTTTGTGCATCTTTCTGCAACAACCAAAGAAGTTTGGGGAGTTTTGCCTAAAGGCTTTGAAGTGGCTCGTGAGCAGCTTCCTTTAACTAGTAAATTCAAACAAGTAAAAACTGAACTTGAAGAAGGTTTAAAACTTAATATTTCTGAAAATCAAAGTAGAATTACCATATCAAACCAAACTCTAAACGTAATTTTCGATAAAAATAAAGGTCGTATCACGTCTTACAATTTTAATGGAACAGAACTTTTAAAAGACGGAAAAGGTCCAAAACCAAATTTTTGGAGAGCAATGACTGACAATGATTTTGGAAACAAGATGCAAAACAAAAATATCGAGTGGAAAAGAGCATCTTTAGAGTTTAAAGTTTCAAATGTTGATTACAAAACATTAGAAAACGAAGCAATTTCAATGACAGTAAATTATTACTTACCAGGAGTTAAAACGACTTTTGTATCCAACTACACTATAAATGGAAATGGGGTTATTCATATTAAAAACACCTTAAACGAAACGACTTACGAAGGCGATATTCCACGTATTGGGATGCGACTTCAAGTACCAAAATCGTATGAAAACTTAAGTTATTTTGGTCGTGGTCCACATGAAAATTATCAAGACAGAAAAGCATCATCTTTTGTTGATTTATATACTTCTAAAGTAAGTGAGCAATATGTACCTTATATTCGTCCGCAAGACAATGGTTACAAAATTGACACACGTTGGATGGCTGTATCAAGTTCCCAAAACAATGGGTTACTTTTTATTTCTGACAGCAATGACAAAATTAGTTTCAGTGCCTTGCATATGGAAAATGAGGATTTTGACACCACTTCTGGGTTGGATTATGAAAACTCAAATAAAAGAAAACACACTATAGACATCAAAGAAAAGAACTTAGTACAAATAAATATAGATTTAGGACAACGTGGCCTCGCTGGAGACGATAGCTGGTATTCAAAACCGCAAGAAAAATATCAATTTAAAGGCTCACAGAAATATAGTTATAGCTTTTATATAGTCCCTTTCAAAAACAAAACAGAAGGTGATTTTATCACTTTAAGCAAAAAATATAATAATTAACAAATCAATCTATGAAGTATAAACTCATTTTGCTTTCAACTCTCATATGTTTTTACTCACAGGCACAAAAATTTGATGGTATTGCATTAACACCTCCAATGGGTTGGAATAGCTGGAATACATTTAAGTGTGATGGCATTAACGAAACAGTTATTAGAGAAATGGCAGATACTATGGTCTCTAAAGGGTTAAAAGCAGTTGGCTATGAATATATAGTTATTGACGATTGCTGGCAAGTTGGTCGTGATGAAAATGGTTACATTATTGTTGATAAAGAAAAATTTCCTTCAGGAATGAAAGCGCTTGCTGATTATATTCATTCAAAAGGATTAAAATTTGGGATTTATTCAGATGCTGGCACACACACTTGTGGTGGACGTCCTGGAAGTAAAGGCTTTGAATTTAAAGATGCCGAAAAATATGCCGAATGGGAAGTTGATTACCTAAAATACGATTGGTGCAACACCGAAGGTCAAGATGCAATTGCATCTTACACCTTAATGCGTGATGCGTTATTCGAAAACAAAAGGCCAATGCTTTTTAGTATTTGTGAATGGGGAATTAACAAACCTTGGGAATGGGCAAAAGAGGTTGGTCATATATGGCGCACTACTTACGATATTAGTTTTGATGGTCGTTTTGATGGTGATAGTTGGGGAAACCAAATTGGATGGTCAAATATTCTTGACATGCAAGTTGGATTAGAAAAATATGCAGGCCCAGGACATTGGAACGATCCTGATATGTTAACCGTAGGTATTGAAATGCCAGTTAACGAAAGTCGAGCTCACTTTACCATGTGGTGTATGCTTGCAGCACCTTTAATGACTGGAAATGACTTGCGAAACATGACTATAGAAACACAAGAAATTCTTACTAATAAAAACGTAATAGCCATAGATCAAGACAAACTTGGAAAACAAGGCTTCAAAATTCATGATGATGGGCATTTTGAGATTTGGCAAAAACCTTTAGAAAATGGAGGTATCGCCATTTGTTTGTTTAATAGAGACACAAATGCTAAAGAGTACACTTTGAACTGGAAAAAGCTGAAAATAAGAGAATTTAAAGGTGACTATACAGTTTCAAATGTGTGGGAAAACAAAACTATAGGAACTACAGAAGACATCATTAATCTTCAAGTGCCTAAAAGAGACGTTGTGCTTTTCAAGTTAATTCCAAATCAATAACAGTAGGTTAAAATAACAATGAATTACGCAGATTTAAAAATATCAATATCACAAGCAGAAGAAATCCTCTTTCAGCTTTATGGCATCAAAGGAAAAGCATCTGAACTTCCTGGAGAAATTGATTTTAATTTTAGAATAAAGCTTGATAACGAAGACGGTTATATCTTAAAAATTTCACGCTCTAATGAAAATGAATCTTATCTAGATTTTCAACAACAATTATTGCAACATATTCAAGAAAATGGTAAAAACATCATTGCTCCAAAAGTCATCAAAGACTCTAATGGAAATGTGATATCTTCAATTGTAGATGAACAAGGAAACACAAGATTCGTTAGACTATTAACTTGGATTTCAGGCAGACTTTGGAGTCAAGTAAATCCTCAACTAGATGATTTACGTTATAGTTTGGGTGAGCAATGTGGTTTACTTACCAAAGCGTTACAAGGGTTTTATCATGTTGAAGCTAGACGCAAATTTGATTGGGATACTGCACAATCACTTTGGACTAAAGAGCATCTTAATTTATTTGAAGTTGATGAGCAAATAATGCTTTTATACTTTCAACAAGAATTTGAGGTTTCCCAACATGAATATGCTCAACTTCGAAAAAGTGTGGTACATAATGATGCTAACGATAATAATATTGTTGTTTCTAATGATGCATTACAACCTAAAGTAAAAGCTGTTATCGATTATGGCGATGCCATTTTTACGCAAACAATAAACGACTTAGCTACCGCATGTGCCTATGCTATTATGCATCATAACGATCCTTTAGATGCATCCTTAGCCATTGTAAAAGGCTATCACAAGTCGTTCCCTTTACAAGAAAATGAGCTTAAACATCTTTACAATTGTATTGCGATGCGTTTGGTGATTTCAGTTACTAAATCAGCTATCAATAAAGTAAAAGAACCTGATAACACGTATCTTCTTATTAGTGAAAAACCAGCTTGGGAATTACTTAAAAAATGGTTCAATATAAGTTCAGATTTTGCTCATTTCAGTTTTAGAGTGGCTTGTGGTTATGCGGCTCATCCTGACACCGAAAAATTCAACAGATGGGCTTCGACTTATCAATTTAAAGTAACAGAATTATTTCCAACTGCTCCAAGTGATGAATTTCATCATATCGATTTAAGTGTGTCTAGCAAATGGATTGGTCATCAAGAGAATTTTAACGATTTGGATTTATTTCAGTTTAAAATTGACAGATTACAAGCTGAACATCCTAACAAAGTACTTGCTGGTGGCTATTTAGAACCTCGACCAATTTATACTTCAACGGCTTATGACAAAATAGGCAATAATGGTCGTGAGAGTAGAACCATTCACTTAGGAATCGATTTTTGGTTTCACGCCAACACTCCTGTGCATGCCTTGTTTGATGGCGAAGTGGTGACCGCTTGCAATGATGCTGGTGATAAAGAATATGGTGGATTAGTCATACTAAAACATCACTTTGAAGATTTCGAATTTTACACACTTTATGGTCATAATACAGTTGAAAGTGCCACCAAACATAAACTAGGTGACATCATTAAAAAAGGCGAAAAAATTGCTGAATTAGGCAACTATCCTGAAAATGGGAATTGGGCACCACATTTGCATTTTCAAGTAATGATGTCCATGTTAGATTATAAAGTTGATTTTCCTGGAGTCGCTTATTTTAAACAACTTAATGTTTGGGAAGGCTTATGTCCAGACCCAAATCTATTGTTTAAATCTGAAGCGCTTAAAAATTCAAATCATAAAACCAACGACCAACTCATTGCTTACAGAAAACAGCATCTAGGTAAAAGTTTGAGTTTACAATACAAAACACCAATAAAATTGGTGAGAGGTGCTGGAGTTTACCTTATGGATCAGTATGCGCAAAAATATCTGGACACGGTAAACAACGTGGCACATGTTGGTCATGAACATTTTAGTGTTGTGAAAGCTGGTCAAGAACAAATGGCTTTGATAAATACCAATTCACGCTACTTGCATGATAATATTAATGACCTTGCTAAAGAACTCATTGAAAATTTACCTCAAGAATTAAACGTTTTACATTTTGTAAATTCAGGTAGTGAAGCTAACGAATTAGCTATTAGAATGGCAAAAGCCTATTCAGGAGAAAAAGACATCGTTGCAAGTGAAGTTGGTTATCACGGCAATACCAATATGTGTGTTGATATATCTTCGTATAAATTTGATGGAAAAGGTGGAAAAGGTGCACCTGAACACACGCATATTTTTCCTATTCCTAATGCGTTTAGAGGGAAATATCAAGGTGAAAACACAGCAGATAAATATGCCGAAGAGGTTAAACAATGTATTGATAGCATTCAAAGCAAAGGACGTAATGTTGCTGCCTTTATCATTGAACCAATTATTAGTTGTGGTGGTCAAGTAGAATTACCTCAAGGTTTTTTACCAAAAGCCTATAGTTTAATTCGAGAAGCTGGAGGTGTTTGTATTTCTGATGAAGTTCAAACGGGTTGTGGTCGCATGGGAAAAACATTTTGGGGATTTCAGTTACATCATGTTATTCCTGATATTGTCACTATTGGGAAACCTCTAGGTAATGGTCATCCTGTTGCAGCTGTGGCTTGCACAAAAGAAGTCGCAGAAAAATTTGCCAATGGCATGGAGTATTTCAACACCTTTGGTGGTAATCCTGTGTCATGTGCAATAGCCACTGAAGTGTTGCGTGTTGTAAAACGTGAAAAGCTTCAAGGAAACGCTTATGAAGTTGGTGAGTTTTTAAAAGAAGAACTGAAGAAGATGTCAAAAGAGTTTCCTGTTATTGGAGATGTTCGAGGTCAAGGTTTGTTTCTAGGAATTGAATTGGTGGATAATAATTTAAATCCATTAGCCAAACAAACTGATTATCTGGCAAACAGAATGAAAGACCATGGCATTTTAATGAGTGTTGATGGTCCAGACTATAATGTTCTAAAAATTAAACCTCCAATAGTTTTCAATATGGAAAATGCCAAAGAATTATTATTCTATTTAAAAAAGATTTTATCTGAAGATTTTATGACATCTCGATACAATTCCGATGAACATCGGAATCACTCGATGTGACAATCATATAACGTCAGTTCGAGTGATTCATGTTAATGAATCGTATCGAGAACTTTGATAAATTTATTCATGAAAAAAAATATATTTTTAATACCATTCCTTTTAATTTTTGGTTGTCAACAAGATCCTTTACAGATTGTTTCGGAACAAACTTTTCATTACAATCATGAAATCTTTGAAGACAACAAACTTCCTCCTCGAGCAACCTTTTTCTCATTCGAAAATGAAACAATTAAAGAAAAAGAAGACTCAAAACGGTTCGTGAGTTTAAATAGCGAATGGAAATTCCATTGGGTTAAGGATCCTAAACAACGACCTAACACGTTTCAAAACATCAATTACGATGATTCAGAATGGACAACAATTCCAGTTCCTGCTAATTGGGAAGTTGAAGGTTTTGGAAACCCCATTTATTTGGACGAACGCTATCCTTTTACAACAAAATGGCCTGATGCTCCAACCGATTATAATCCAGTTGGCACCTATAGAAAATTCATCGATATAGATTTTGAATTTTTATCTGAAGATGTTATCCTTCACTTTGCAGGCGCAAAATCTGCCATGTATGTGTATATAAATGGCACGTATGTTGGCTATTCACAAGGTAGTAAAACGCCAGCTGAGTTTAACATTACTAACTACTTAAAAAAAGGCAAAAACCTTATTGCACTACAAATGTTTCGTTGGAGTGATGCCAGTTACTTAGAAAGTCAAGATATGTTGCGTATGAGTGGTATTGAACGTGAGGTTTATGTATTTACTAGACCTAAAATTCATGTTTCCGACTTTCACGCCAACACCAATTTAGACAACACTTATAACAATGGTATTTTTAAAGGAACTGTTTCAATTAAGAATGATACCGATGAAACTATTTCGAAAAATATTTCTGTTGAAATTTTAGATGGTGAAAAATCAATCTTTAAAACTTCAGAAGATATTTACATACCAGCAAATTCGATAAAAGAATTTAACGCTAACACCATTATCAATGAAGTGAAACCATGGTCTGCTGAAATCCCGAATTTGTATACTCTAAAAATATCATTAGATGACAATCAATTCATCACTAAACATATTGGTTTTAAGCGTGTTGAAATAAAAAACAGTCAAGTACTCATTAATGGAAAAGCGGTTTACTTTAAAGGTGTTGACAGACATGAAACAGATCCTTTTACAGGTCATGTGGTGTCAAAAACATCGATGGAAAAAGATATCAAATTAATGAAACAGAATAACATTAATGCTGTACGGTCTGCACATTATCCTAACGACCCTTATTGGTTAGACCTTTGTGACAAATATGGCTTATATGTTATTGATGAAGCCAATATTGAAAGTCATCCATTAGCTATTTCAGAAGACACACAAATTGGCAATGAAATGTCTTGGTTGCCAGCACATATGATGCGTACACAGCGTATGTACTATCGTGATAGAAATCATCCTTCCATTTATTCTTGGTCTTTAGGAAATGAAGCTGGAGAAGGTGATATTTTTAGAGCGACCTACAAGTGGCTTAAAGAACAAGATGACAATAGAATTGTACAATACGAACCTGCAGGAAAAGAAGATTATACTGATGTGTACTGTCCAATGTATCCAAAACCAGAATACCTAATCAATCATGGAAAATCAGATTCCGATAAACCTTCCATCATGATAGAATATGCGCATGCCATGGGAAATTCTGTCGGAAATTTGCAAGATTATTGGGATATCATTGAAACATACCCAAATTTACAAGGAGGTTATATTTGGGATTGGGTAGACCAAAGTTTGGAGTATAAAGACGAAAATGGAAAACCTTATTTAGCTTATGGACACGATTACCATCCAGATTTGCCTACAGATGGCAACTTTTTAAATAATGGTTTGGTGGACCCTTATCGAAATCCGCATCCTCATTTATCTGAAGTGAAAAAAGTATATGAGCCAGTTCAGTTTAACTATTTAGGAAATGGTATTGTAGAAATTGAAAACAAGAATTTCTTTGCACATTTTTCAGATAAAACACTTCAATTAAAACTATTGGTCGATAGCAAAGAAACAATACTAAAAAAAGATGTTGAAATTAACATTCAGCCTCAAACCAAAGTAAAAATGACTTTTCCAGAAATTCCTAAAATGTTTATTCTAGAGAGTGAGTTTATTCTAGAAATAAGTTTAATTCAAAAAGATGCTACTGAATTAATTCCAAAAGGCCATGAAGTTGCTTGGGATCAATTTATTTTGAATGAAGGGAAAAGTTTTAATTTTCCAAAAATCGGCAAAGATTTAGAAATAATTTCTGCAGATACTATTCAAATAAAAAATGATATTATTGATTTAAACATCGACTCCAAATCTGGAGAAATCATATCCTGGAAACATGAGGGGAAAGAGGTGACTAATCAACCAATTCGTCCAAATTTTTGGCGTCCACCAACAGATAACGATTTAGGCAATGGCATGGACAAATGGGCTAAAATATGGCAAGATGCTACGTACAATTATAAAGCCGAACTATTAAGAAAGCCACATATTATAAAAAAATATGTCATTTATGATGTGCAATACAAGTTACCAAACGATGAAGCAAAAGTTATTGCATCTTATATGATTGGCAGAAATGGGCTTATGCAAGTTACCTTAAGTTTTAAACCAAACAATAAGGAGTTGCCAAATATTCCAAGGCTAGGGATGTATATGACTTTAAACAATACATACACAGATGTTTCATGGTACGGAAAAGGACCCAAAGAAACCTATTGGGATAGGAAAACAGGACAAAAAACTGGTTTGTATTCAGGTAGAATTGAAGAACAATTTCATCGTTATCCTCGTCCACAAGAAACAGGAAACAAAACAGATATAAGATGGATGGAAGTCTCGTCAAAGGATTTAAAACTTAAAGTTTCCGGTAAAGAATTATTGAATTCGAGTGTATGGCCTTTTGATATGAAAGAAATCGACTTTAGCAGTCATGAAGGCGCTGAATCTGCTTCAGGATTGGTTCCAGTAACGACAAAACATGGTGCAGATATTAATATTGGAAATACGGTTCAATGGAATATTGATTATCTCCAAATGGGAGTGGGTGGTGACACATCTTGGGGACGATTGGTACATCCTGAATATACCATTTCAGCAAATAAAAATTATTCGTATACATTTACAATACAACCAACAATTAAAAACTAATGCAAATACTAACTTTTATACTTTTCACGCTTTTTGTTGCCATTATATCTTACTGGAAAACTAGAAAAACAGATGAATCTAGTCATGATGGCTATTTTTTAGGAGGACGTAGCCTAACAGGAGTTGTTATTGCAGGTTCTTTATTGTTAACTAATCTTTCTACTGAACAAATTGTTGGGCTTAATGGTGCTGCTTTTAAAGATGGTATTTTAGTAATGGCTTGGGAAACTTTAGCTGCTATAGCCATGGTAATTACCGCTGTATTTTTATTACCTCGTTATTTAAAGGGAGGATTAACTACAGTACCTCAGTTTTTAGAACAACGTTATGACAAGGTCACAAAAACTATAACATCAGGACTCTTTTTAAGTGGTTATGCCATTGTTTTGTTGCCCATTGTACTTTATTCTGGTGCACTTGCTTTGAGTAACATGTTTGATATTCCAGAGTTGTTAGGTGTTTCAAAAACAACAGCTCTATGGATAACTGTTTGGACCATTGGAATTATTGGCTCAATTTACGCCATCTTTGGTGGTTTAAAAGCTGTTGCTGTTTCTGATACCATTAATGCTTTAGGATTATTAGTTGGAGGTATGTTAATTCCAATTTTTGGATTAATGGCTATTGGTGACGGTAGTATTTCTGAAGGAATTTCAACATTAATGACAGATAACCCAGAAAAATTTAAATCACTTGGAGGTCCAAAATCATCTATTCCTTGGGAAACTATTTTCACAGGAATGATGCTAGTTCAGTTGTTTTATTGGGGAACTAATCAAGCTATTATACAACGTGCCTTAGGAGCTAAAAACTTAAAAGAAGGGCAAAAAGGACTATTGCTTGCTTCTTTTATAAAAATACTTGGGCCTTTAATTGTTGTATTACCTGGAGTTATTGCTTATCATATGTTTGGAGGTCAAATAGAAAATCCTGACGAAGCTTATCCAATGTTAGTAGAAAAAGTATTACCAGATGCTTGGTTAGGCTTTTTTGCAGCAGTACTTTTTGGAGCCATTTTAAGCTCCTTTAATTCAGCTTTGAATAGCTCTGTAACTCTTTTTGGGGTTGATATTTACAAATCACATTTTAATACAGAAGCAAATGAAAAGAAAGTAGTGAGGGTTGGAAAAAACTTTGGAATTATTTTAGCCATAATTTCAATGCTTATTGCTCCTTTAATTGCCAATGCTCCTGATGGTTTATTTGGCTATTTACAAGAGGTTAATGGCTGTTACAGCATACCAATATTAACGATTATCGTTGTTGGTTATTTAACAAAATATGTTTCTGCAATTGCTGCAAAAATAGCTTTATTTTCAGGTGTGATTTTATATAGCATCAGTCAGTTTATTTTAAAACCTTATGTGTTTGGCAATGATAATTATCCGCATTACTTACACATTATGGCCATATTATTTATTTTAAATATCCTAATTATGCTAATAATTAGTAAATATAAACCTAGAACTGAAGCTTTTGAATTAACATATTCTAAGCAAGTTGAGATTACGCCTTGGAAACATGTAAATAGCATTGGAATTGGGATTTGTTTTATCGTTTTAGTCATTTACATTTATTTTATCTAAATGCTATTAAATCTAAAATTAAAAATTCAATCGAGGTTTATATCTGAGTTTAAAACTGAGCCTCTATTAGTGTTTTCACCTGGGCGCATCAATCTTATTGGTGAGCATACTGATTATAACAATGGATTTGTATTCCCTGCTGCAATTGATAAAGGTATTGTGGTTGCTATTCATAAAAGTGAATCAAACACATCTTCAATTATTGCAGTTGATGAAAATGAACGTTATAACTTTTCAGTAGATACTTTCAAGCAAATTAAAAATGGAGGTTGGAAAAATTATGCTTTAGGAGTTATTTCAGAAATTCAAAAAACAGGACACCAGATTGAAAATTTTAATCTCGTTTTTGGCGGTAATATTCCTAATGGTGCTGGAGTTTCCTCTTCAGCTGCATTAGAAAACAGTATTGCTTTTGCATTAAATGAATTATTCGATTTAGGTTTAACAAGAAAAGAGCTAATCTATATTTCTCAAAAGGCTGAACACAATTATGTTGGTGTAAAATGTGGTATTATGGATCAGTATGCAAGTATGTTTGGTGTAAAAAATGCAGCTATAATACTAGATTGTGAGAACTTAGAAGCTAAAACAGTTACGTTAAATCTTGACGGTTATTCTTTGCTATTGGTCAACTCTAACGTTAAACACAGTTTAGCAGAAAGCGCTTATAATGAAAGACGTAAAACTTGTGAAAAAGTTGCTTCAAAATTAAACGTCAAAAGTTTAAGGCACGCAACTTTGCAAAATTTGATTTCCGTAAAAAATGGATTAACAGATGATGAATATCAAAAAGCATTATATGTAATTCAAGAAAATCAAAGAGTGCTCAATGCTTATGAAGCTATTTTAGAAAATAATATGCAAAAACTAGGAGACTTACTTTATGATTCACATAATGGTTTAAAAAATCAATATAAAGTAAGTTGTGTAGAACTAGATTTTCTAGTAGAAAAAGCAAAAAAATCAAATGCAGTAATTGGAGCAAGAATGATGGGAGGAGGTTTTGGTGGATGTACTATTAATATTATTAAAACTAACCTTGTTGAAGTGTTTAAAAAAGAAATTGTCAATTCTTATGAACAAAAATTCAATGCTAGATGTTCTTTTTACTCAGTAAATCTTTCAGAAGGTACAAAACTAATATAACTATGAAACAACTATTTTTTTTAATTACAATGTATGTTGTTGTGTTTTCATGTACTTCAAATAACACTAATGAAGACAAAGATGCAATCATTTCTATTTTAAAAACTCAAGAAAAAGCTTGGTCAGACAATGACATCGACGCTTTTATGCAAGGCTATTGGAAAAGCGATTCTTTAAAATTTTATGGAGCTGCAGGACTAAAATATGGTTGGCAAACCACATTGGATAGTTATAAAAAAAGATATCCAACTAAAGAACACACAGGAACATTGAATTTTAAGATAAATGATATTTCAAAAATAACTAATGAGTCATATTTTGTTATGGGTGAATATTATTTAACTAGAAATGTTGGTGATGCCAATGGTGTTTTTATGATTATATTTAAAAAAATAAATGGTGAATGGAAAATAATTGCAGATACCTCTTGTTAAATTATGAAACCAATTATTAGAAAAGCAACTAAAAAAGACCTCCCGATTTTAATGGAATTTATGAATGGTCTTGTTGAAGCAGAGCGTCCAATGGATCCAACCATTAAAGATGGACATGTTGTTTATTATGATCTTTCTGAAATTATGGCAAATGAAGAATCTGATTTGTTTGTGGTTGAATTAAACAACGAATTGGTAGCTTCAGGCTATGTCAAAATAAAAGATGACAGACCTTACCTAAAACACAAAAAACAAGGTTATTTAGGTTTTATGTTTGTGCCTAAAAAACATCGTGGCAATGGTTATAACAAACTCATCATGGATGCATTGTTAAAATGGTGTAAAGACCGAAATATTTCTGAAATCCGATTAGATGTTTATGAAGACAATCCTTCTGCCATTAGAGCTTATGAAAAAGTTGGCTTAAAAAAGCATCTTATCACTATGCGAATGAATCTAAATGATTAAAATCTTCTATCTGGGTTAAAAGATGCTAATTCCATAGATGGTTTTTGTTCTGAAATAATTTCTGCCACCAGTTTTCCTGTTCCTGTAGCCATACTCCAACCCATCATGGCATGTCCTGAAGCAATCGTAAGGTTTTTGCATTTTTGTGATTTTCCGATATAAGGCAATCCATCTGGTGACACAGGACGCAACCCACAAGCGGCATTTTCTTTTTCTTCAGTTGTAAGTTCAACATTTGGATAATATCTTTTAGTAGCATTTGCAATAGCTTCAACTCTAACTTTATTAATATTTTGATTAATTCCTGCTATTTCCATAGTGCCAGCAAAACGTGTAAATCCGTTCATAGGTGTAATAGCTACTTTGGCTTCAGCTAATATTGCTGGAATAGTAATTCCTGTGTCCCTTTCAGAGTTTACACGATACCCTTTTCCTGCTTGTAAAAGCAATTTAATTCCTAATTTCTTACTCAACATATTGCTCCACGATCCTGCCGCAAGCACAAACTCATCTGCAACTATAGTTTGTTTATCAGTTTTTATAGACCTAATAGTGTTATTATTTACTTCAAGATCAACTACTTTTTCGTTTGTATAAAACTTTACACCTTTATTTTTTAATGTTGCTTTTAATCCAGTCATAAATTCATGTGGTGTGGTGTGGTGATCGCACTCAAAATAAACTCCACCTATAGCATTTATCTGAACATTAGGCTCTAGTTCTTTAATTTCAATTGCATTTACTTCTCTAGCTTCCAATCCTAATCTATTAGCATAATGCGCTACATTTATTTCATCTTCAAGTGCTTTTTCCGTTTGACAAAGCATAAACAATCCTTTTGTTTCGTAATGGGAATCTATATTTTCTTTTCTTGAGATATCCCTATATAACTCTTGACTTAATACTGCAATATCCTTAATTACTGGTGCAGCCCTTTCTACATGTTTTGGATTACAAGACTTATTAAAGGCCCAAGTCCATCTTAAAAAATCTGCATCTAATCGTGGTTTAATATATAAAGGGCTTGATTTATCAAACATCCACTTTATGCCTTTTTTCATGACTCCAGGAGCAGACAATGGTATAATATGACTAGGCGATAAATAGCCTGCATTTACATAAGATGCTCCAGCATCCATGTTTGATTGGTCTATAACAGTAACTTGATGACCCTCTTCTTGAAGGTAATAAGCGGAACTCAAACCAATAATTCCACCTCCAATAACGATAATGTTTTTACTCATTTATTCCCATTTAAAATCCCAAATTGGTTTAGCGTCCAATAGGTGTTCAATAAAATAATTCCAGCGTTTTTTAATAAAATAATTTCGAGCTTTGCCTTCATAACCATGTCGCTGACTTGGAAAAATTAATAAATCAAAATCCTTATCTGCATTGACCAAAGCTTCAGCTAATTTAAAGGTTGCTGATGGATTTACATTATCATCAATACCTCCATGAACCAATAATAATTTTCCTTTTAAGTTTTTAGCATTTGTAATGTTTGATACTTTTTCATAAGTCTCATCAACTGGCCAACCTTGATACATTTCTGGCCACCACGCTTTCTCCATTCTAAAATCATGGTCTCCAGAACTCGCAACTCCAACTTTATAAAAATCTGGAAACCCAAGCATAGCTCTTCCTGTATCATAACCTCCAGCTGAATGACCAAAAATACCAACTTTTTCTATATTAATCCATGAATATTTTTGAGCCAGATGTTTTATTGCCAATACATGGTCTTCTAAATTATTTTCCATGTTTTTATAAGAATGGTTGTGAAATTCTTTAGAGCGTCCTGATGTTCCTAAACCATCAATTCCAACAACAATAAAACCAAACTCTGCTAATGATTGATTGCTCAAACCTCTATCAAACGATTTTGGAAATACATGTGTATGTGGTCCTGTATATGTAGCATCAATGATTGGATAAGACTTCGAGGCATCAAAATTTGTAGGTTTCCAGATAGCACCATAAATAGTGGTTTTTCCATCTTTGGCAGTTAGTTCAAAAACTTCTGGTGATTGCCAACCTTTAGAAACGACTTCAGAAACATCAGCTTTTGTTAATTCTGCTAGAATTTTTCCGTTTTTAGAGTCTCTTAAAACCGTTCTCGTTGGAATATTTATAGTTGAATAATTATCAACGAAATATTTTCCATCTTCTGAAAAATCTACTATATGATGTGTATTCTCAGGTGTTAGCAATGTGACTTCACCTTTAAAATTAACTCTGTAGAGCTTTTGATGATAAGGGTTTGCATTAGGTTCTTTCCCTGAAGCTAAAAAGTAGATGTTTTCATTAACTTCATCAGTATGTGCTATGGAATTTATATAATAATTTCCTGTAGTTAAAGGCTTTGTTTCTTTGGTTTTTATATCAACCATATACAATTGTCGCCAACCACTTCGCTCTGATAGGAAAATAATTTTCCCTTTGTCTTGAAATTGACGAAACCAGAAATTATCAATGTTTGTTTTGCTTGTTTCTTCAATTAAAGTTTCTTCTTTTTCATTGATTAAGTTAACATGCTTAAGAGTTTCTTTTTTAAACCCTCTTTTTGAATAATTAGCTAATAATTCTCCCTCGTTTTCTAACCATTCAACCGCAACCGAATTTATGTGAGTTCCTGTAGGCAAATCTGTTTTTATTTCTTTTTTGGTTGAAACATTATAAAAAACAGGAGTAATGTGAACCATAGTGGTATCACCAGGAGACCCTCGATAATACGACAATAATTTTGGTTTATAGAGTGAGTCGATACTGTAATCTAACATGTACATTTTTTCTGCAGTTCGCGTATCAACAATACTTGTTGCAATCCATTTTGAATCAGGTGACCAACTCACATAAAATCGTTTTGGACGCTCACCATTTTCACCTTCCATTTTATCATACCAACCATACCATGATGCATATTCATAACCCTTTTCTCCTTTTGTACTTAATTGGTATTCTTTATTGTTCTCAGTTGATTTTATGAATAGATTGTAATCTTTGGTATAGGCTATCCATTTTCCATCAGGTGATTTAGCTTCAAATTCGTTGTTTTCTTCTCGCTTTTTTTCTTCTTTCGGCTGAAGTTCATAGGATTTAAGATTTAGAGTATAGGTCTTGCCTTCAAAATTTAAATCCAAATTTCCATCCTTTGATCTTTCAATATTAGAAATAGAGATATTATTTGCTTCTACTGATTTGTCATTCAATTTGCTTAATGCAGTAGCCAACTTTTCATGATTAAATAAATCAACAACTTTATTTTTTTTAAAACTTACGGTTTTATAAGACTTCGTATCCTTTGAATGGTCAATAAACCAAAGTCCAGATTCATCTTTAAACCAATTGACGTTTGTATAAAGATTAAAAACTGATTTGTTATAGACATTGTCATACATAAAACTGATTGCACGACTATAATCATCTTGGGTGATTTCTTGTGCCTTCAAAGTTGTTGATAGCAAGATTAAAGTTACCAGTAAAATTGTAATCTGTTTCATGTCTAGAATATTTTAAATCACTTGAAATCCATGTGCATAAGGGTCATCTTCATCATCAATAAAAATTGTATTATAACCATATACTTTTGCCCAACCTTGTATGCTTGGTATGATTGCTAATTTACCGTCTAAAGTGGTTTCTTTTTCTACGCGACCAATAAATTTGCTTCCAATAAAACTTTCGTGTACAAATGGTTCACCTATTTTTAGTTTTCCTTTTGTATATAGCTGTGCTAATCTTGCGGAAGTTCCAGTGCCACATGGCGAACGATCAATAGCTTTATCTCCATAAAAAACTGCATTTCTTCCAGATGATGTTGGGTCTATTGGGTTTCCTGTCCACAGCATGTGTGTGACATCACGAATGGTTTCATTTTCTGGATGAATAAATAGATTTGGGTATTTTTTATTGATACGTTCTCTAACTACTTGAGAGTACTGCACAATTTTACTTGCTGTAAAATCATGCACTCCTGAAAAGTTTTGCTGAGGATCTACAATAGCATAATAGTTTCCACCATAAGCGACATCAAAACTAATTTCGCCTAGTTCAGGGCAATCAACAATTAAATCTTCGGCAGCCAAATAACTTTTTACGTTAGTAAGTTTTACCCAATCTACTTTTCCGTTGGTTTGTTGATACTCAATTTCGACCAAACCAGCAGGTGCTTCCATTTTAATTTTTCCAGGAATTTTTGGAGTTACCAAACCTTCTTCAATGGCTATAGTAATCGTGCCTATGGTACCATGTCCACACATTGGCAAGCAACCTGAGGTTTCAATAAATAAAATGGCAAAATCGTTTTCTGGGTTGTGAGGTGGAAATAAAAAACTACCACTCATCATATCATGACCACGTGGTTCAAACATGAGTCCTTTACGAATCCAATCGAATTCTTTTAAAAAATGTTGGCGCTTTTCGCTCATGGTTGCACCAACCAAATTTGGATGCCCTTCGGTTACCACACGAACTGGATTTCCGCAAGTGTGAGCATCAATGCAAACAAATTTTGATCTACTCATTTAGTTTTTTCTGTATGTAAGCATCCATTCGTTTTTCCATAATAGAAAGTGTTACGGTTCCTTCTTCAAGAATCACTTCATGAAATTCACGAATATTGAATTTATCGCCTAAAGCTTCTTCAGCTTTTTTACGAAGTTCTCTTATTTTTATTTCTCCTATTTTATAAGACAATGCTTGTCCTGGCCAAGATATATAGCGATCTGTTTCAGTGGTTACTTCATGAATGGAGAGGGCTGTGTTTTTGGCCATATAATCCAACATTTGTTGTCTTGTCCAACCTTTTGCATGCACGCCTGTATCAACCACCAATCTACAAGCTCGCCACATTTCGTAAGTTAGTTGTCCGAACTTTTCATAAGGTGTCGTGTAAATGCCCATTTCTTCAGCTAAATATTCTGAGTACAATCCCCAACCTTCTCCATAGGCTGACAGATATAGGTTTCTTCTAAATTGTGGAATAGTTTCTGGCAATTCATTATTCAAAGAGATTTGTAGATGATGTCCAGGAACTGCCTCGTGTGCTGTTAAAGCAGGAATGGTATAGAGTGTTCTACTTGGTAAATTATAGGTGTTTACCCAATAAAATCCAGCTGTTGTTTCGCTACGCGATCCTGAATATCGTCCTCCTGTATAATTAGGCGCAAGGTCTGCAGGAACTGGAACCACACCATAAGGTTTTCTTGGCAAAGTCTTGAAAAATTTAGGCAATTCTGCGTCAATTCTTTTTGCAATATCGCGAGCAAACATTAGCAATTCATCTGCTGTTTTTGGATAAAATTGCTCGTCTGTTCTGAGGAACTCTAAAAATTCGGCAAAGCTACCTTTAAAGCCTAAGTCATCAATAATTTTTTGCATTTCAGCTTTGATGCGAGCGACTTCATTTAAACCAATTTGATGAATATCATCTGCAGTATATTGATCACTTGTTGTGAAAAAATTGATTCTGTTTTGATAAAACTCTTTCCCGTTTGGTGTGGTTGAAATACCCAACCCTTTTCTAGTATTTGGAAAATATTCATCTTGAAAAAAGCTTCTGATTTTTTTGTATTCATCAACTACATTTTTTTGCACACTTACTTTCGCAGCTTTAATGATAGAATCTTTTTCAGCTGCTGATAATGATTCTGGCAAATTCAAAAATGGCTTATAAAACTCACTTTGAGTGACATCTGAGACTATATGTTTGTTATATGTGTCGTCATAATTATTAAAGACAGCTCGAGGCTGAGCCATGCCTTCCTTTATTGAAGCTCTTAATATATTGAGATTATAGTCAATCCGTTTTGGCAAATTGTCTAGTCGCTCTAAATAATCAATAACTTGGTTTTTATTATTGAATGTTCTATTTCCCATTCTACTTAAATTAAGATGGAAAGCAGATTCGTTAGTTATCGTATTTAAGTATGTTTTATATATATTAGAATCTATTTTGTCTTGTAATACGAACAATAATAATTCCTTTGAAATTTTTTCAGTTTCAGACAGACCTTCTTCTGAGACTTGCTCTAATTCTTCTTTTAATTTCTTTGAAAAGTCAGCTTCAGCTTGATAATATTTTGCTGTATTTTCTACGGATTCGTAGCTATCAAATTCATACTCTCTATCTGCTTCATATTTAGCAATAATAGCATTTAACTTGTCGCAATTTGAACGTGGTTGAAAGGACAGTAATCCAATACAAAAAATGACTAATAAGGGTCTGAAGCTTTTCATATAAACTGTTTTTAAATTAAATTTTTTGATTTGTTTGCTTGCCATCTACATTGCGTGAGATTCCTAAAGGATTTTCATTTTTTAATTCATCAGGGAGCAAGTTATTTGGCCAATCTTGAAAACTGAAAGGTCTCACCCAACGCTTTATGGAGTTAATACCAACAGCTGTAAAACGACTATCAGTTGAAGCTGGATATGGTCCACCATGAACCATAGAAGGGCAAACCTCAACACCTGTTGGTACACCATTATAAATTATACGACCTACTCTATTTTGTAATGCTGAAATGATATTAGCATATTTGTCTGCTTCGTCATCAGCTATTAACGTTCCTGTAAGTTGGCCTTCAAGGTTACTGATTATGGTCTCCATTTGCTCAATATTTTCACATTGAACCACCATTGAGAAAGGCCCAAAAACTTCTTGATGGAGTGTTGTGTTGGCTAAAAAAGTTTTGCCTTCTACAGTAGTAATGACTTGTCTAGCATAATTTTCTTTAACATCAGTATCATAATTAGCGACAACACTCAATTCTGGTTGAGACAAAGCTTTTGCCTTATTGCTTTCATAAGCTCCATAAATATTTGGGTGCAACATACATGATGGTTCTATTTTTACGATTTCATTAGCTAAGGTTGAGATAAAGTTTGTTAAATCATTTCCTTTAATCCCAATAATTAAACCTGGATTTGTACAGAATTGACCTGTACCAAGAGTGATAGAACTTGCATAGGTTTTAGCCAAAGATTCGCTTCTGTTTTTCAATGCATTTGGCAGCATTATGACTGGATTTATACTTCCCATTTCAGCAAAAACTGGAATAGGTTCTTCACGTTGTGCTGCTAAATCAAACAAAGCACGTCCACCACGAATACTTCCTGTAAAACCAACTGCTTTCACCTCTGGATGTTTAACCAATTGCACACCAACTTCAATACCTGAGCTGTTTAAATTTGAAAACACACCATTTGGCATGTTTGTCTTATTTGCAGCTTTTATAATGGCTGAAGCCACTAATTCACCTGTTCCAGCATGCATTGGATGCGATTTTACAATGACTGGACAACCTGCTGCCAAAGCTGCTGCAGTATCTCCTCCTGCTGTTGAATATGCTAATGGGAAATTACTCGCTCCAAAAACCACAATTGGACCTAAAGGAATATTCATTTTTCGAATATCAGATTTTGGTAATGGTTGTCTGTCAGGAATTGCAGTATCTATGGTTGCTTCAACCCATGAACCATCTGTGACTAAATCGGCAAATGTGCGTAATTGATATACGGTTCGTCCTCGTTCTCCTTTTGCTCTTCCTTCTGGCAATCCAGATTCTGAACAATACACGTTTATAAGTTCGTCATCAAGTGCCAAAATTTCATCGGCAATTGCATTCAGAAAATCTGCTTTTTGCTTTCCAGAAGTACTTCTAAAACTCTTAAATGCTTTTGCAGCCAATTCAACTGCTTCGTTTATTTCATCTGAAGTTGCTTCAGAGAATGTATGTTCGTTCTCGATATTTAATTGAGGATTGAATGTTTTGTAGGTTTTATTGCCTTTGGCTGAAAGTGTATTTCCTATATAATTTTTTCCTGTAATCATGCTTCTTTTATTTTTTTTAAATGTTTTATTATACCTTCTATAAAAACGAATCTTTCTCTTTCTTTAATATTTAAAAGACTTAATCTATTAAATCCAGAACTTCAAGTCTTTCTTTTGCCAGAATATATCTTGCTCGGACATCATCAATTTCGTATTGAGTTAATTTCTTACCAAAGGTACGAAGTCCTCCAGCAACATCATTATGATGAATTCCCATAGCAAGCTTAAGATATTCCATAAGTAGTGGCTGAGCATCTAAATACGAGATGGAATTCATTGCCTGAGAAATTTTATTTGCTTCAGCCCATTGTCCGTTTGAAACATATTCCTGCATGGTAACACTGGCTTTGGGAAAAATACAACCAACTCCTGTAATTCCACCACATGCACCAGCAAGTCCTGCATGTACCGTTACGGTATCAACACCTGCCAAAATTTTTAAATCTTTGTTTGCCAACATCATCGTTTCAATAATTGAAACATCAATTGTAGATATTTTAAGGGCACTTATATTGGGTAGTTCAGCAAGTTTTAGAAGAAGCTCGGTTGAAAGCGCATGATAACCAGCTGCATCAGGATTGTTATATGGCATTACTGATACACCTGCACCTCTTGCAGTGGATTCTGCAAGCTCATAGTACGAATACATTTCTTCATCCGAAGGAAGTTCCTTAGTTTTTGGTGGCATAACCATTACGGTGTCTACACCAGCTGTTGCAAGTCCTTCAACGATTGTTGCAAGTTCTTCTTTAGTTTCTGCTGCAGCACCACTGATTAAAGGCACATTATAATCTCTAGCAACCTCAGAAAGAGATTTAAGCAAGGAAATACGCTGCTTTGTGCTCAAGTAGCTATTCTCACCTAGCGTTCCAGAACCAACAAGTCCGTTCATTCTGCTTCCTCCCTTTCCTTGAACTTTTAAAATACCTGCAGCTTGTTTTTGTGTTGCATCAAAGTCAATTTCAAGAGCGCCAGATTTTGACTCTTTCAACCATGTAAACACAGCTGGCATAACGCCATTCCATTTTAAACTCATTGTAATTAATTTTATGTGATACAAAAGTAGCACAGCTTATCGGTAATAAATAATGTCTTTTTATCCAATATATGTACTATATTATCCTGTTTAATTTATGATATTGTATATTTGAATATTATTTGCGTATTTTTTAATATTAAATTAGAGATGATATAAAATGAAAGTGCTCCCTTTTAAAATTCCTAAACCTGAACATGATGCTTTGGTTTATCAGGAAGACAAGGAATTGAAATTTTATGATAAGTTTCACCAACATGAAGAAATTCAGGTAAGTTTTATTGATGAAGGTGAAGGCACATTAATTGTTGGCGATACTATTAACTATTATAAAAAAGGAGACGTAATAGCCATTGGGAGTAATTTACCTCATGTTTTCAAAAGTGATACTTCTTCAAATAAAACATCTGTTATGTTGACTCTTTTTTTTTCAGACTCTGCTTTTGGCAACTCATTTTTTGATTTGGAAGAACTCAGGGAGCTTAGAACATTTTTTAAAAAAGTGAACTATGGTTTTAAGGTATCTATAAAATCAAATAAACTAGAATATAAGTTTGCACAATTAAATGGAGCGAGCAAGTTTCAAAGGTTTATTATTCTGCTAGAAATTTTAAAAATATTATCTAGAGCTAAGTCGCAGCCATTATCGTCTTTTATCTATGACAAGAAGTATACTGATAGTGAAGGGAAGCGAATGCGTGACGTTATGGATTATACCATGCATCATTTTAATAAACCTATTAGTCTTGATGCTATTTCAAAAGTATCAGCGATGACAAAAAATGCGTTTTGTAAATATTTCAAAAAGCGTACTAATAAATCTTATTTTAGATTCCTAAACGAATTACGTACTGAACATGCTTGTAAATTATTGCTCTCAAAAGAAGCGTTGTCAATTGCTGAAGTAGCTGAAAAATCTGGATTCAACAATATCTCAAATTTTAACAGACAGTTTAAAGCTGTCAAGCATTTGGCGCCTTCAGAATATCGAAAATTAAAGACTCTATAAATTAGATTTTTTTGACGTATTGTGTAATGATAACAATATGCTGACCATCAACTTTACCTTCAATATATTCTGGATTATTGTGGTCTAACGAAATACGTCTCACAGCTGTTCCTTGCTTTGCAACCATACTTGATCCTTTTACTTTAAGGTCTTTAATAAGTACTACAGAATCTCCAGCTTCCAAAATAACTCCATTAACATCACGATGCACAATTTTATTGGAGTCATCAACTCCTTCGCCTGTTGCTTTTGCAAATTCTAAGGTTTCTTCATCAAGATACATCATGTCCAATAAATCTTGAGGCCAACCTTCGGCTTTTAATCTCGTAAGCATTCTCCAGGCCATCACTTGAACTGGCTTATGCTCACTCCACATACTATCATTTAAGCATCTCCAATGATTTGCATCAACTGCTTCTGGATCTTCAATTTGATTGACACAAGTGGCACAAGACATTAAGGCATGGTCTAAATCTTCAGTTTTTGAAGGTGGTAAAATATACACTTGAAGTTGTTCTTCATTACCACATAATTCACACTTATAATGACTTCTTTTTTGTAGTTCTCGTTCTATACTCATGATTGCTTTTTGATGATGCAATTATACAACTTTAAAGGTTTTTATACGTCTTTAAAGAGCTTCTAATTCATTCCTCATTTTTTTTGTCATACCTTTTACAACCATATCATAGCTATGGTCTATGAGTTGCAATACCAACTTTTGAGATAATTCATTTTTATAAAGCGCCAAGGTATTCCAATGTTTATTACTTACGTAAGGGCCAGCGTAAACACTTTCATATTGGTCTCTTAATTCTATCGTATAATCTGGATCACATTTCACAGTTACTGAAGCTTCGCCTTTATCCCATTTATCCAATGGTGCCATTAAAAACATTTTGTTCATTACCTTAAATACAAGTGTGTTTTCATCGAACGGAAAGCTCTCGGTTGCAGCCTTTTTAGAGAGGCAATATTCTCGCACTAGATCGATGTGCATCAGTCTTCAATTTTATATAAAATAGGTTTGCTTGGCGAAGCATCATTTTCAAAAGGTGCAATTTGTAAATTTAAAAAGTACTTACCATCCTCAATTTTGTTTTCTACATAAATCAGTTCTGTAATGGTCGCATCCATTCTTAGTTTCCCTTTGGTGTTCCAAAAGGTATTATGGCAGAGTAATTCTCCTTCATCTTTCTCTCTATCAATACTTGGCAAATCAATTAACAAATGTTTTATTCCTTTTTTGACCAAATATTCCATCGCATCTTTTTGGAAATAGGGCCAATTGGTATTGGAATATTGATGTGATAGCTTCTCTCTTGTATTTGGCATTGTTCTTATTACTAACGCCTCTCTTTTTTTATTTCCGAGTGCAAACTGTAGTTGTTTTTTTGAGATAATATAGTCTTCATTATAATTCTCAGGAGCAACTGTAATCACTTCAGCTAAAAAGAAAAATTGTTTTAAATTTTTGTTGATGCTATGAACTTTTTTGGTAATATGTCCAACGCATTCTGTATGAGTACCATGAGCATGCGGATTAAATGTAATATTATTAAAATTAATGGACGCTCCTTCTTCAACTGAAGCTGTCCAGCCATCAAGAACCACAGGCTCTATGGTTGGTTCATCAATGTACCAAGCATTGACATTTTTTTTGGATGCTCTCAATGGCATTGAAATATCCAATGGTTTTGATAAATCTATTTTTAATTTTTGTGAATTGTACTGTATGGTTGCGAGCATGTCTCAAATATAATCAAATCATAAATAAATCCGAAGCTATTCCGTCTATTAAAAACTTACCTTTTTGAGTTGCTTTAAGCACACTTCGACTGCGCTCAGTGTGACAACTTGCCAATGTTAAGAAACCTTGTTGTACAAATTTCTCAGAACTTTCCTGTAAATGCTTTTTGTAACTGACTCCAAAATCGTTTTCAATTTTATCTAATGAAATTCCCCAAATGGTTCGTAATCCTGTCATGACATATTCATTAAATCGATCTTTTTCTGAAAGTGTTTCAATTGTTGAAGGCAACGTGCTTTGCTGAATTGCTTGTATATACTTGGTGTTATTTGCAACATTCCAGCTTCTTTCCTTTCCGTTGAAAGAATGTGCTGAAGGTCCAATACCTAAATAAGATTTGCTTTGCCAATAACTTGTATTGTGTTTTGAAAAATAATCCGGTTTTCCAAAGTTGGAAATCTCATAATGGATAAAACCTTGCTTTTCTGTTTCAGTGATTAAATGATTAAAATGTTGCAAGGCTAAATCTTCATCAATTGGAGGATAAGTCCCTTTCTTAATAAAACTATCTAAAGCTGTTTTAGGTTCAACCGTTAAGGCATAACTTGAAATGTGATTAACACCAAAGTTGAAAGTCATTTGCAAATTTTCATTCCATTTTTCAAGGCTCATGTTTGGAATGCCGTAAATTAAATCGATAGTAATGTTGTCAAACTGTTTAGTCGCTAATTCTAAGCACTTCTTTGCTTCTTCAGCTGAATGTGCACGATTCATGCTTTGTAAATCGTCTTCAAAAAACGATTGAATTCCAATGCTCAATCTGTTGATTCCTATAGCTTTGTAGTCTTCAAAAATAGTTCTCGACTGCGCTCGAACTGACAATAAATCGTCAGGATTAGCTTCAAGGGTTATTTCTGGGTTTTGAATAACTTGATAGTTCTTATAAACCTCGTCAATCAACAATCGTAATTCATCAATCGTTAATAATGAAGGTGTTCCTCCACCAAAATAAATAGTTTCAATAACTTGGTCTTGCAGTTCATTTTTTCTGAGTTGAAGCTCTTTTACTAAAGCCTGAATCAGCTCATCCTTTTTCTTCAACGAGGTAGAAAAATGAAAATCGCAATAGTAACATGCTTGCTTGCAAAATGGTATATGAATGTAGATACCAGCCCCTTCTAACTTCCCCAAAGGGGAAGGACTATTATTCAAACAATCTGAACTTTTTATATTTTCCATGCTAATCGAAACCTAACAGACTGGTAACTGATACTGTATACTGCTAACTTATTTTTTTAGGGTTCTGTTTTACAAAACTTTCCCAGCCAGAATAACTTTTCCCAACGGTTACTTTTCCAGAGTTATAAAAATGACAAACTGCAGCAGCTAATCCATCTGTAGCGTCTAAGTTTTTAGGTAAGGTTTTAAGGTCTAATAAGCTTTGAAGCATTTTAGCTACTTGTTCTTTACTTGCATTACCATTTCCTGTAATTGCCATTTTTATTTTTTTCGGCAAATACTCTGTAATAGGAATTTGTCTTGACAAACCTGCTGCCATAGCCACACCTTGCGCTCTGCCAAGTTTGAGCATACTTTGCACGTTTTTACCATAAAAAGGTGCTTCAATGGCTATTTCATCTGGATAATGTGTATCGATAAGCTCAATAGTACGCTCGAAAATAAGTTTGAGTTTCAGGTAATGATCACTGTATTTTTTAAGGTCAAGCTCATTAAGTTGCATGAACTCCATCTTTTTATTTCGCACTCTAATGAGCCCAAAACCCATAATTGTGGTTCCAGGATCAATGCCTAAAATAATTTTTTCTTTATCCATTAATTACAATATCTGCAACCGCTTATAGCTACTGAAAGTCCAAATGTAGCATAAACTAAATCACCATTAAAAGAAAAACCATCAATTTCTATATCATATTTGTCTTTGCTTGATAAGGCTTTTGCATAACCAAAATCACCTAAAATGGAGAGTGTTCGAGAAACTTTATACTGAAGTTCTAATCCTAACAAAACATTTAAATACGTGTATTTATTCTCAGAGTCATTGCCCAAAGGCTTAGTAAAACTCATTCCTGGTCCAGCATGAGCTTGAATAGACATTGGTTCTGGTAAAAAATTTAAAACATCTGTAAAATCATAAACAATTTGTGCGTTCACTCGTGAATAATTGAGCTTAAACTCTTCAGAGCCATCTGCATTTTTTGATCTATTAAAACCAAAATCTAACTTTGCTCCTAAATTGGGTTTAAACATATATTGAAAGCCTAAATTTACAGTTGGCAAGTTTAGTGTTTTACTATAATAGCCATCATTCTCGCCATTATCAATTGGGTTATTAACACCAACAGCAAATTGCATTCTAAATTTTTCTGTATCTCGTTGTCCATAACTAAAGGTCATGACACTTATAAATGCAAAACAAATTAAGTATTTATGATATTTATTGTTTATTGAGGTCATTTTACAATAATAGTTTTAATTTGTGATTACTAGGTTTTTCTGATATATGGTTGGTGGACTCTCATACAAAACTAAACAATTGTTTTTTATGCTTATTAAGTTAAGCATAGTAATTGGCGCTTTTTATTTTATCCATAATAGACTAACGACAAATGAACATTTAAATTTTAGTGTTTTTGTTGATTTTTTGACCAAAAACGATGTTTTTTCATTAAAAAACATTCTTTTTCTACTGTTTTTGACCTTTTTGAATTGGTTTTTCGAAATTTTAAAATGGCAGAATCTAGTACAAATCGTTGATGATATTTCATTTTCTGATGCCACTAAACAATCATTAGCTGCTTTAACAGCGTCACTTTTTACACCTAATCGAATAGGTGATTATGCTGCAAAAGCCATCTATTACAAAGCATCAAGACGGCCTAAGGTCATGCTGCTGAACTTACTGAGCCACATGATGCAAATGAGCGTAACAACTCTATTTGGTGTAATTGGTTTAGGCTTTTTTATATACACTTATAATCCAGACATTTCTTATTACAAATTAGGACGATTTGTAATCATTCTTGCTGTCGTATTATCTTTTACAATTGTTGGCGCAAAACAAAATACCTTTACAGTTAAAGGATTTTCATTTAAAAGAGTAATCGGTTTTATCAAAGGTATTTCTAGAAAAACACATCTCAAAAATGCTGTTTTTTCTGTGATTAGATATTTTATTTTTTCGTTTCAATTCTACTTTTTGTTAAATCTGTTTGGTGTAGATGTTTATTATTTTAATGCCATGGTCGTGATCACAACCATGTATTTGGTAGCTTCAATTATTCCATCTGTTTTTATTTTTGATGTGGTTGTTAAAGGAAGTGTGGCATTGTTTATTTTTGAAATTGTTGGTGTTAACGATTTAACTGTGCTAAGCATTATTACCTTAATGTGGATTCTGAATTTTGTAATTCCAAGTATCATTGGAAGCTTTTTCGTGTTGCGTTTTAACGCAAGCAACTTAATGCGTTCGGCTAGAAAATTGGATTCAGAATGACAATTTTATTTATTTTCATAACAGCCATTTACGTCATTTTTATAAGTGCTTTATACATTGCTTATAATAAAGTAAAAGCTTTTAAATTGAAAGCTGAAAATCCAGTTTCAAGGTTTTCAATTGTGGTTCCTTTCAGGAATGAAGCCAATCATTTAGAGGCATTGTTACAATCTATTGTAGCTCTAAATTATCCGAAAGAATTATTTGAAATTATTATGGTTGATGATGATTCTGAAGATCATTCAGTTGAAATCATTCAATCTTTTTTAGAAAAAAATCAGCAAAACAAACTGAACATACACATCCTAAAAAATAAAAGACAAAGCCATTCGCCAAAAAAAGATGCCATTACAACTGCTATTTCTCATGCCGATTTTGAATGGATTGTGACTACAGATGCCGATTGTGTTGTACCAGAATTATGGCTACAAAGTTTTGACGCCTTGATCCAGCATAATACTCCAAAACTGATTGTTGCTCCTGTTGGTTACAGAACTTCAAACTCAATACTCGATTATTTTCAGCTGCATGATTTTTTAAGTTTGCAAACAGCAACTGTTGGAGGTTTTGGCATTGGCAATCCGTTTTTGTGCAATGGAGCCAACTTATGTTATAACAAAAATGTTTTTAAAGAACTAAGTGGCTTTGAAGGCAACACGAACATTGCAAGTGGTGATGACTTGTTTTTTATGGAAAAGGTGGTTGAAAATTATCCTAAAGACATTCATTTTTTAAAATCAAAAAAAGCCATTGTTCACACCAAACCTGAAAGGACACTAAAGGCTCTTTTTAATCAACGTGTTCGTTGGGCTTCAAAAACCTCAGCATACAACAGTCTGTTTAGTAAAATGCTTGCTCTTATTGTTTTATTGATGAATGCATCGCTAGTTGTTTGTTTTGTTTTTTCAATTTTGGGTTTGCAATCATGGCAATTTTTAAGTGTTCTTTTTATTATCAAGTTTTGTATTGACTTCTTCTTTATTTTTAGGTCTTCCAATTTTTTCAATCAAAATTTCAGTTTAATCCGCTATCCTTTAAACAGTTTGATGTATCCTTTTTTTGTGGTTGCTATGAGTTGTTATTCTATGTTTTTTAATTACAAGTGGAAAGGCAGAAGTTTTAAAAAATAATGTGGTGTCATTTATTTTTTATAGCTTTACCTAAGTGCCCAAATTATAGAAATTATGAAAAGCTACATTTTAAGTTTTGCTTTGTGTTTTATCACATTTACAAGCCTATCACAGGAAACTTACACAGTTAATGGCAACTCCTACGAACTCAAAACAGAAGTCTCAGGTACCATTGATTTGCTATGGAATATTATTGATGGAAACTATCGCTATTTTGCAAAAAAAGGCGATGCTATTGTTGAGCTCACTAATACCAAAGATGACAACAATAATTACAAAGAAGAATACAAAACTATTTTAGAAGGTATCACTCCAGAAGCGTCTTCAAGTGCTTCAAAAGTAAAGCTGACTTTAGAGAGCTTACGAGATTATATTGAAGCCTATAATGCTTCTGTAGATCCAGATTATATAACAAGTACAAATGCAAAACTACTAACACGTTTTAGTGTTTTTGGAGGTGTAACCAATAGTCCTTTTGTGAATAATCCAGACAATATAAGCAATCCTGTTTTTGGTGCAGAATTTGAGTTTTCTGAAGCAGTAACCTTGCCAAGACATTCTATTTACTTCCAAGGAAGGCAAGTTTTTGCAACAAATAAATTTGATTATTCTGCAACACATCTTATTGTTGGTTATAGGTTTAGAATTATCAATAAAGAAGCTTTTAATTTTTATGCAAGTCTGGATTTAGCTCAATATGTTTTTACTAAAGTAGAAGGCGTAATTGTAAATAATCAAGATCAATTTGAAATTGGTCACATCAAAGAAAACGGTTTTGAAGCACCTTTTACTTTTGGAGTGGGAGCAGATATTAAGCTTTCAGAAACAAGCTTTTTAAGCATTACTTACAATGAACTTTTTGCATTATTACTGGAAAATGAAGGTAATTTTTCAACTAGTTTTGCTGTTGGCTACAAATTTAAATTATGAGTAGATTAAGTAATTTTAAAACATCTAATCCTGCGTTTACAGATTATTTTTGGGACAATAAATCGGCTTCTTCAAAAAAGATGTCTGTTTTAGGCATTCTTATTAAGTCCTTTTTTTGTATTGCAGTAATTGCAGCCATCACAGTATATGTTTGGCAACTTCATAGTGCAGGCACTAACGTAAGATGGTTCACGCTTGGTGGTATGTTAGCATCTATTGTGATAAGTATAGTAATTTCCGTTAGGCAAAATTGGGCTGCCTTTTTAGTGCCACTTTACTGTATTGCCAAAGGTTGTTTTTTAGGTGGCTTTAGTGCTTATATACGAGCAAAATTTCCTGAATTACCATACCAAGCCATTGGTGTTACTATTGTGACATTCTTTACTATTTTAATTTTATATCAAACACGAATAATTGTTGTCACCAAAAAACTCAGAAGCGTTATTATTACTACTGCTGCAAGTATTTTTCTTGTGTATATTATTTCGTGGATTTTAAGTTTCTTCGGTATTAAATCTTTTCTTTGGGGAACCTCGTGGATCGCGATTGTGTTTAATGTGATTGCTGCTATTGTAGCATCATTTACATTACTTCTGGACTTTGATTACATAGAACGACATAAAAACAAGGCGCCTAAACAAAAAGAGTGGGTCGCAACTTGGGGACTTTTGGTGTCTCTGGTTTGGCTGTATGTAGAAACCTTACGATTGATGAATAAACTCGCTATCAGATTTTAGTTCACTTGAATCACAATTGGCAAGGTAAACTCTGTTTTTACTTGCTGGCCTCGTTTTATTGCTGGAAATATTGTTGGCAAGCTGTCTAAACTTTTAAGTAAAAGCGAATCTAAATTTGGGATTTGCTCTTTGGTTGTTTCTTTGTTTTTTATGTTAAGAACGCTTAGGTTTCCTGTTTCAGAAATATGAAATTTGATGACTACTGTATCTTCAACATTTTCAGTAACCACAATAATTTCATCACTTAATTTATTGGTAATATGAGTAATTAATGTAGTTTCAAAACATTGTTTACTTTCTTGCTTTGAGTTTGATGATTCGCAAGATTTAAAACTTGGGTATTCGTCAACATCATTCCAATTGAAGGTTTGCAGTTCTTCATTGACAATATCTTGGGAATTCACTTTTTTCTTATCGAAATAATCGCAAGAACAAAGGCATAGCATTAAAATAAAAATCGTCAGGTACTTCATGATTGCAAACTGAGGTGGAAAAGTACGATTTTTTTAGATGAATTCTATCAATCTTCTTTCATGTGCTTTTCTTCTTTAAGTTCCTTTAATTTTTGTTCTGCTACAGTGTGAAAAATACTTTTTGGAAACTTCTCTTTAAATTTTTCAAACAGTTTAATTCGTGCATCAATATCCTTGTAATAACTATCTAAAGTAAGCACCAAGAAAAATTGTGCATGTTGATTTTCTGGATTTTCATCAATGGCGCGTTTAAATGCATCTATGGCTTCCTTTTCTTTACCTTGAAGATTGTAAACGGTTGCTAGTTTTATATACTCATGGTCTAAAGGCACGTCTTGAATTTCTATAGATTCTTTAAAATA
Organism: Bacteroidia bacterium; assembly: GCA_030429955.1. GTDB lineage: Bacteria > Bacteroidota > Bacteroidia > Flavobacteriales > Flavobacteriaceae > CAJQLB01. Next base: position 3,366 of record JAUIGO010000019.1, on the reverse strand, counting down.
CTTTGATGCGTTTTCATAATCACTTACACGCTGATATAACTGACCAAGAATGAACAAATTTTTAGGGTTTTGCGCTTCGTATTTTAAAGCTAATAATTGTTGCTCAATTGCCTTTTCAACTTCGTAGATTTCAGAATAACAAAAACTTAATTTTTCATGGATAAACTGAGAGGACTCATTAAGTTCTATTAATTTTTCAAACCATTTAGCTGCATTTTCATAGTCTTCTTTCCAATAAAAATTTTGGGCTTTTAGACTGATGAGTTCTTTGTTGTTTTCATACGATTTCAATCCAATATCCACGTATTTATCTACTACAGAATGATGCCGTTTTATTAAATGAAACTTGGCAATTTGAAAAATGGCTTTTTGATGTGTGTTGTCTAAATTATAGGCACTGTGAAATCTGTTTTGGTCTGTAGAATCGCCTAAGTGTTGTAATACCAAACCACTTTCGTAATGGTAGTTTGGATTTTTATAATCAATATTGATAAGCTGATAAAACACCTCTAAGGCTTGCTTGTATTTTTTAACCCTTGCTAATAATTTGCCATAATCAAATAGCACCAAAGCATCTTTTGGGTTTGCTTTTAGGCTGTTTTCGTAATTAAGTAAGGCCTCATCATAATTACCTAAAGCAATATAAGCTTTTGCAATATTTTGATAGACTTCATCTTGATTATTGTGACTCTTATACGCTTCAATAGCTTTGGTGTAATTACCATGTAAATACAAACTATCTGCAAGCTGTAAAACCGAAGTTTGTGCCTTAGCTTGAAAGGCAAATAGAATTACAATTATTACTATTCTAAAACGCATTTGTATGAGTTAGTTTTCTTTTAATTTAGATTTAAAGGTATTCATTCTACCTTTATGATATTCGTTTCCGCTAATTTCAAATGCTTTTTTTTCATATTTTAAAGCGTTAGCAAAATCATTCTGAGCTTCATAGTAATCTGCCATGGCATCATAAGTGCCTGCACTCTCTGGATAATATTGAATGCCTTTTTTAAAGAACAGCAAAGATTTTTCGGGAAATCCCATTTGCAAATTCATATATCCATAACCATTAAAGAGTTCTTCAATCATTGGAGGAACTGCGTAGCCAAAATGTTCCAAATAAATTTTGGCTTGATTTTCTAATAATGCTTCTATCTCTTTTACAGACGTTTGCGGATTATTATATTTTTGAGGATGTTTGAATTGATACCATTCAAAAAGAAAGATTAAGCCATCTCTCATTGATGGTAAAGGCACTGTGCCATGTAAATCTTCTGGATATACTTTCCATGAAAAATTGAGTTCGTTTTGTTTTTGTGTTTCTGCAAAATTGGAAAATTCAACAATGGATCTTGCAAACAAGCTAAATTCAGATGTGTCGTCCATTACATTTTCTATAGTTACGTTCTCATCTTGCATATTAAGTTGTTCAGCTGCTAAAGACACAAATAATGATTTTCCTTTATAACTTTCTGTAGTCAATTTTGATTTGGCTTGCTTAAGTAAATTTTGGTTGTCCCAATCCAAACTAGGATCAATGGCTATATAATTGGTAAATAAATGTTGATGATTGAGTAAGGTATTAACGGCAAATAATCCAGCATACGAATGACCAATCAACGTCCTGTAAGGGGTTGTTTTATATTGGCTGTCAATATGCGGAATAAGTTCTTTTTCAATAAAACTTGTAAAGGCATCTGCTCCACCTGTATCATTATTCATTGGGCTACCACGTCTTGTTTCAATTTTAGAAATTGTTAAATCTCGTGTTCTATGGTCTTGATTTGAAATGCCAACAAGAATCATGTGAGGCAAATAATGTCCCCAATAATTATTATATACAGTTTCCAAGGTGCTTTTTAATGACACACCATCAAGTACATATAAAACGGGATAGCGTAATTTGGAATCAGGATTATAATTTTCTGGTAATTGTACCCAAAATCTTCTGTGTTCATTTAATGTTTTAGATTCTATGCTATCTAAAACCACATTTGTATTTTGAGCTTTAATAGTATTCATAAATACATAAAAGCCTATAAATACTAATAGAATAAGATTCTTTTTTTTCATTGTTGGTTAGGAGTTTGGTTATTATTGAAACAGATTTTTCAACTTACATCAATAATAAAGCCAAACACTAGGAGCATTAAATTTTATACAGTTTAAATTAATTGGCAACCATATACACTATTGGAAGCGAATAAGATACGTTAACTTTTTTGCCTTCATGTTCTCCAGGAATAAACTTTGGCAATAATTTAATAGCTCTAATGGCTTCTGCTTCCAACTCTGGATGTGGACCTCTAGCTTTAATGTTTTGAAGGCTTCCTTCTTCATTTATTTGAAAAACGACCATGATTTGTCTTTTCCCTTTCAAACCAAGTTTCTCTGACAAATTTGTATTGAAATTTTTCTGAACAATTTTTATAATTTCATCAGACACACATTTTCTCTGCTCATCATTGGTTGATAAGGATTCACACTTTGGAAACATTGGAACTTTATCAACGATAGCAAAAGGCAATGCACCATCATTTGCATAGCTTTTTATTTCGGCTGAGCTTTTTTCATTTTTAATTTCCTCATTTGATTTATCATCTTTCTTTGTTTTGTTTGAACTTTCAGCAACCTCAAAAATAATTGGCAATGAATAAGGTACAATTACTTTTTCACCTTTGTGTTTTCCAGGTTGCATTTTTGGAAGCAAACCAATAACTCGTTCAGCTTCAGTTTCTAAATTTGGATGTGCTGCTCTTGAGCGTATTCCTGTGACATTTCCTAAGGTGTCAATTTTAAAAATAACATTGATACGTTGTCTTCCTGTTAATCCTGATTTTCCTGCTAAATCTGTATTAAACTTCTTTTGTACAAACTCACTAATCATATTTGCCATACATTTTCTTTGCTCTTTTTGGTCTGCAATAGTTTCGCAACCTGGATAAACTGGAACTTCACCAATGACGGCAAATGGCACTTCGGTTAAGTCTTGTTTTTCAATAATCTCTTTAGAAGGTGAATTTGTCGTTTGCACATAAGAAGTTATTGAATTTGGAGACTCTTTTACTTCAAAAACAATTGGCAGCGAATAAGGCACAATCACTTTTTTACCATTCTGTTTCCCAGGTGTAAATCGTGGTAAGGTTTTAATCACTCTAATAGCTTCGGCTTCTAAATCTGGATGTGGTGCTCTAGATCGCACTCCAAACACATTTCCGTTTGTGTCAATTTTAAAAATAACATTAATGCGCTGCGTGCCTGTTAATCCTAAATTCCATGCTAATGTTTGATTAAAATTTTTCTTTATATGCTCTGAGATTTCACTGGCAACACAATCTCTACGCTCGTTTTGAGTTCCTGCATTTT
>JAUIGO010000018.1 GCA_030429955.1 Bacteroidia bacterium | reverse complement strand
AGCGTTTAAAACACCTAATTTGGTACTCTGTCCATAGTCAAACTGATATTTCGCACGTATCAAACGGTCTTTAGAAATGGTTAAGGTTTGCTCTACAGCTTCGATATTTTGTGACAATTGTGCCACATTATAATAGACTGTAAACAGTTGCAACATTGTATTTTCAATAGTTTCTCTGGCTTCAAGCTCAGTTAATTGTTTTTGTTCTTTTAAGCGTTTGTAGTTATAACGTCTTCCTAAACCATCAAAAATGGTATAATTCAAATTAACCGAAGCATTATACCTTGAACTCTCTGCTCCATTAAGATTGGTAACATTACCATTAGAAAATACAGCTTCTGTATTATCCAAATTATAAGTAGCACCACTGTTTCCTGTTACTGTTGGTAAAAATCCTGAGTTTAGGATGCTTGTATTATTTTCAGCTATTTCAACAGTATTATTTGCCATTTTAATACCATAGTTATTCTCTAAAGCCAAACTAATTGCTTCTTGTGGAGACAATACTTTTTGAGCCTGAATTTGAATAGAAAAGGCAAGTAAAACAGATAGCGTTATGTAATTAAAATTCATTTTCTTCATTTTGTTCTTTTATAGCGCGTTCTACTTCTTCTTTAGTTACATCATTTCCTGTCGCTAACCATTTCGCATTTTTCTTGATGCTATTACTAAATGATAAAAATAATGGTAGTACTAACAATGTTAAAATAGTTGCATAAGCAATACCAAAAGAAATTGAAATAGCCATAGGTTTTAAAAATTGTGCTTGCCTACTTTTTTCTAAAAGTAATGGCGCCAATCCAGCAATGGTAGTAAGCGATGTTAAGAAAATTGCTCTAAAACGTGATTTTCCTGCTTCAGATAATGCCAAATCAAATGACATACCTTCTTTTAAATTGCCGTTGAATTTTCCAATTAGTACAAGTCCATCATTGACCATAATACCTATTAATGCAATGATACCCAATAAGGATAATATGTTAACTGGAAAACCAAGGAGCCAGTGTCCCCAAGCCACTGCTGTTAAACTGAATGGAACCAACATCAATAGTAATAATGGCTGACTATAACTTCTGAAAGTAAAAGCAATGACAATATAAATTAGTATTAAAATTGGAATTCCAGCATTTCTCAATGAAGTGGACAATTTAGCGGCCTCACGATTTTGACCTTCAAAAGAAGCAGAAACGGTTGGGTATTTGGATCTTAATTGAGGCATAAAGCTATTCTTTATATCGTCCAAAATATCTGTGTTACTTGTACTTGGATCTTTTAAGTCTGCCGAAACTTGTATTTCGCGCTGACCTTCAAGGTGATTGATAGCCACATCTCCTCTGGCAATCGTATAATTTGCAATGTCTTTTAGATTAACTCGCTCACCTGTTGGTGTGATTATACGCATATCATCCAAATCATTAATAGAATTTCTATTCGGAACGTCATATCGCACCCAAACTCTAATTTCATCTTGTCCTCTCTGAAAACGTTGCGCTTGTGCTCCGAAAAATCCTGAACGCACTTGATTCATCACAGTTCTCAAATCTAAACCGAGTAAGTAAGCACTTTCTTTTAGCTCTAAGCGAATTTCTTTAATACCAGCTGGATCATTATCCTCAACATCTTTGAGTAATGGATTAGATTCCAAGTATTGCTTCATCTCAATTTTAGACGCTTTTAACTCGTCTATATTATTACTTAAAAGTGATACTGAAACAGGGCTGCCTCCGAAATTACCACCTGAACCAAAAATAAGGCGTTCTGTACCAATAACTGGACCAACCAGCTCTCTCAATCTATTAGCAACCATCGATGCAACAATTTCATCTGGTCGCTCTTCTCCTGGCAACATGTTAATGTTTAATGTTGCATTAGAACTTCCGTTTATATTCAATATGGTATTTTCGAATAATTGTTTACCTGTGCCTTTTAAATATTTTTCGGTAAGTTCATCGTTAACTATAAAAGACTTCTCTTCAATCATTGATATAATAGAGTCGGTCACTTTTACATTAGTTCCATTTGGCATTCCAAGCTGGATAGTAACTGTATCACTAGCAATTGATGGAAATAAAGTAACACCAATAACACCTCCTCCTACTGAACCTAATGTGAGTATTAATAGTGTCAGAAAAACACCTAATGAAAACATTTTAAATTTAAGCACTAAAGCTAAAATTGGACTATAAACTTTATCTCTTAAAATCGTCATTATATTATCCCCAAATTTGTTGATGCCTCTCATTTTGGCAAAAAACAATTTTAGTTTTGAAGGATTTTCTTCTATAACTTGAGGTCTTAAAGCTTTGGAATGTGCAAGGTGAGCTGGTAAAATAATAAGGGCTTCAATTAAAGAAACCGCCAAAGTTAAAATAACAATGACCGAAACTTCTCCAAAAAATTCTCCAATTCTACTTTCCAAAAACAAGAATAAAGAAAATGCTAGAAGTGTTGTAATAATCGCAGACACAACAGGCGGAATAACCTCCATAGTACCATCAATAGCTGCTTGCGTTGGAGTCTTCCCTTTTTCGTAATGTTGGTAAATGTTTTCGGCAATTACAATACCATCATCAACCAAAATACCTATAACTATAATCATTCCGAAGAGTGATAATACATTAATGGTTACATCAAAATTACCAGCAAATATAAACATCCCTAAAAAAGAAATTGGCAAACCAAAAGCCACCCAAAAGGCTAATCGTGTGTTTAAAAATAGTGACAAAAAGACCAAAACCAACACCATTCCAATAATGGCATTTTCAGTTAATAGCTTGGTTCTTTGATTAAGTGTAATTGACAAATCTCTTACAACATCTAATTGTACATTGTTGTGCTTTTGGTTATAGCTTTGAATATACTCTTTAACCTTATCTGCGGAACTTACTAAGTCTTCATTATTTGTACTGGTTACAGTAACATCAACTGATAATTGCTGGTTAAAATACGTTGCATTTGGAGATTCAGAAAAACGGTCTCTTACTATGGCGACGTCTTTCAACCTTACAACTTTTCCATCATTGGAAGCTTTTACAATGATATTTGATAACTCACTGCCATAATATTGTTTGTTATTGGCTCTAATTAAATACTCTTCAACATCTGTTTTTATGTTCCCTCCAGTGACAAGAATATTCGAGGTACTCACTGCTTCTGCGACATCATTAAACGTCAAATTATAAGCCAATAAACTACCTTCATTTACTGCAATTTCAATTTCTTCTGCTGGATATCCTGAAATTTGTATTTGAGAAATCCCATCTATTGCGCGCAATTCATTTTCTATCTGACGCGCCAACTGCTTTAGTGTCGCTAAAGGAATATTTTCGCCATTTACAGCAAATGAAATGGTTGGCCTAACGGCTTCTTGTTTTGAAACAACCAAAGGTTCCATTCCTGTTGGAAAAGAAGGCACTCTATCTACAGCATTCTTTACTTCTAATAGCATGAAATCTAAATTATCACCTTTTTCAATTTCAACAGTAATGCTTCCACTATTTTCACGAGATACGGAAGTAACTCTATCGACGCCTTTTAATCCTTTTAAATTATCTTCAATTTGAAGTACAATACCTTCTTCAATTTCTTGAGGTGATGCGCCAGGATAGGTAATGTTTATGTTAATGATTTTAGATTCAACTAAAGGAAAAAATGATGACTTTAACGAAAGCAAACCAATAATACCAAAGGCAAAAAACGCAATAATAAATACATTTACTGCAACATGGTATTTTATAAAATAAGCTATTATATTTCTCATTGTTCAGTAGATGATTTAGCAGCATTTGCTTTAGGTTCAAAAGGCTTAACCAACATTCCTGCATAAGCACCAGGAACTGTTCGATTTAAAATAATAGTTCCGTTTGGCACATCTTTTAAAACCACCTTAGTATCTGAAAAATGGATTGGTCTTACTGGAATAACATCCAGCAAACTATCATTTACTACAAATATTTTCTGGTCATCCAGTAGCAAATTCCTATTGATTTCAATTGCATCTTCAATATCTTTCGCATTCAAACTTGCTTCCAAATACATACCTTCTTTTAAATTTTCGTGTGCCACTTCAATAAAAGCTGTAATGGTTTGCGTGTTAGGGTCAATACTTCCATTAACTCTAGAAACGGTTCCTGAGTAGCTTTCAGTTTTATCTAAATTGCTCAAACTAACTTTTTCACCAACTTTTAAAATATTAGCAAAAGATTTGCTTATAGCCACTTCCATTTCATAAACCTTAGGATTGATAAACTCACCCAGTTTTTGTCCATTTCTTACTAATGAACCTTCTGTTGCCAAAGCTTCTGTTAATATCCCATCAAAAGGTGCTGTAATGTTATATTTAGAAAGTCGTTGTTCTAAGTTTTTCACATTGTAATAGCTCGATACGATACCTCTTCCAGTTATGAAATAATTCTCCTTTTCTGAAGTCATTTTTGGCAATTCAGGAGTACTTTTTGCCAAATCAAAGTTATTGAGATAGGTTTGCCACTTTGGAAAAACCTCTGGAAAATCTAAACGCAAATCTGGCATTATTGCAGCTATAGCATTATACAAATTACTTTTTGCCGATTGTACACTTGCATAATACTCCGAAGCATCAATTCTAATTAAAGCCTCACCTCTTCTATACGTTTGTCCTGGTTTGAATAATTTATTTCCTGTACGGAAAATACCTTGAACTTCAGAATATAATTCTACTCTTTGTTTTGCAGTTAAATTACCATTAGCAGGAAGTACAATTGGGATTGTAGCATTTTTAACTGTATCAACAAACACTGTTTTCACAACTTTGGCTGCTACTGGTCGAGGCTTATTTTTGTTATCAATAAGTTTTTTTGCAAAGAAAATGGAAGCTATAATGAGTACAACTCCAATTATTGAAAGTATTATGTTTCGCATTAGATCACTTTGATGGTTATTCTTGCAAAATTATCTAATACTTAATGTTACTGCGTTAAAAAAAACTTAAAAGAAAGATGCGACTACGATAATTTTTCCAATTCCTCGTGAGTGGCTTCCCAATCTACCATTAACTTTTCTAATTTGTCCTTTTTAGCTTGATATTTTTCAAAGAATTTAGGATCAGAAACTGTAGCATCATAATTGGTTTGAAGCTCCACATCAATAGTTTTAATTTCCTTTTCTAGCTGTTGAATTTTTGCTTCAACATTGCTTAATTTATTATTTAAGGATTTTAATTTTTTCTGATCTTCGTAAGATTGCTTGCTATCTGTTTTGGTTTCTATGGTTTTTACAACATCACGTTTTTCGGCTTCTCGAAGGTTTTCAAGGTTTCGTTGCTCTAAAAAGAAATCGATATCTCCCAAATATTCTTTAATGTGCTTGTTTTTAAATTCGTACACCTTATTGGTTAATCCTTGCAGAAAATCTCTATCATGCGACACCAAAATTAGAGTTCCAGAAAATTTAATAAGTGCCTCTTTAAGTACGTTTTTAGATTTTATATCCAAGTGGTTTGTTGGCTCATCCATGACCAACACATTAAGTGGTTGCAACAACAATTTTGCCAAGGCCAAACGGTTTCGTTCTCCTCCAGAAAGGACTCTCACGTACTTATCTACCTCTTCACCTCTAAACAAAAACGATCCTAAAATATCACGAACTTTTGAACGGTTAGTTTCATTGGCAGCATCAATCATGGTATCTAAAACGGTTTTGCTACCATCTAAATATTCGGCTTGATTTTGAGCGAAATAACCAATTTGAACATTGTGACCAAGCTTAACGTTCCCTTCATGCTTAAGCTCGCCTACAATAATTTTAGCAAGTGTAGATTTTCCTTGTCCATTTTGCCCAACAAAAGCAATTTTACTATCGCGCTCCACTTGTAAGTTTACATTTTGCAAGACTTGAAGCTTATCGTAATTTTTGGAAACTTTATGTGTTTCTATCACTACTTTTCCAGGAACAACAGATACTGGGAAGTTTACAGCCATTACACTATTGTCATCTTCATCAACTTCAATTCTATCTATTTTATCTAGCTTTTTAATAAGCGATTGCGCCATGGTCGCTTTTGAAGCTTTGGCGCGAAACTTCTCGATTAACTTCTCTGTTTGCTCTATTTGCTTTTGCTGATTTTTTTGAGAGGCTAACTGCAGGGTTTTCATCTCTTCACGAAGCACTAGATATTTTGAATATGGTTTAGGATAATCGTAGATTTTGCCTAAAGAAATTTCAATCGTTCTGTTGGTAACGTTATCTAAAAACATCTTATCGTGAGATACAATCACAACTGCTCCTGCATAACTTTTTAAAAATGATTCCAGCCAAATAATAGATTCAATATCCAAGTGGTTGGTTGGCTCATCCAGCAATAAAATATCGTTGTTTTGAAGAAGCAGCTTAGCGAGTTCGATACGCATTCTCCAACCTCCAGAAAAGGTGTCAGTAAGCTTATCAAAATCTTCACGCTGAAATCCTAACCCTTGAAGTATTTTTTCTGTTTCGCCTTGGTAATTATAACCTCCAAGGATTTCATATTGATGCTGAACGTCATTCAAATCGACCATCAATTGATGGTAACCTTCACTTTCGTAATCTGTACGTTCTGCCAGTTGTGTGTTTATATCTTCAAGTCTAGCCTCAAGTTGTTTAATTTCAGTAAATGCTTCATAAGCTTCTTCCAAAATAGTTCTTCCATAAACAAAGTCGATATCTTGTTTTAAAAACCCAAGCTTGAGATTTTTTTCTTCTGCTACTTGTCCTGAATCATATTCCAATTCCCCAGCAATTATCTTTAAAAGGGTAGATTTTCCTGCTCCATTTTTTCCAATTAAACCAACACGATCTCCTCCTTTGAGTCTAAAAGATATGTTTTCGAATAAATAATCGCCTTGAAAGGCTATAGACAGCTTATGAATATTTAACATTTTTGTGACTAAGGTTACACTCTCAAACTTTTTAAAAGTTTAAATTTGTAAAAATTAATAGGTTGCAAAAATAGCATAAAACAGATGTTAAAAAAAGGAAATAAATTATATAGTATTTTAACAGGATATTGTCCGAAATGTCATGAAGAAAGTATGTATGTAAACAAGAATGCTTATGTTTTTTCTGAGACATTAAAAATGCACGAACATTGCTCAAATTGCCACACTAAATACAAAATTGAACCCTCCTTTTTTTATGGAGCCATGTATGTGAGTTATGCTGTTGGTATTGCTTTTGCAGTTGCTGCTTTTGTTATTTCTTTTCTTTTTCTAGGAGCAAGTAGAAACGTTGCGTTTATAAGCATCATTGCTACTCTTGTTGTCTTTTTACCAATCATAATAAGACTTTCAAGAAATATCTGGATTAATATGTTTATGCATTATGATAAGAGTTTGGCTAAAAAATAACCATTAAAAAACAATAGTGTATTTTGATAAATGTGGATTCCTCATCAACCTTTCGACTGCGCTCAAGGTGACATCTGCGGAATGACAAGATCAAACAAATTGATTTATCTATTTGAGAGAAGTATTTATTCTGATTGAAATCTTGTAATGTTTATTTCATCATCTAATTCTACGTTATGCTCTATAAAATCGAATAATTTTTGAGCTACATAAGGCGAAATCATCACACCACGAGTTCCTAAACCATTAAGAACATACATTCTTTTGTGTTTTGGATGTTGTCCAACCAAAGGTCTTCTATCTATAACTGTAGGGCGTATTCCAGCAACTTGATCTACAACTTCAAATTCACATTTTAAGAATGTTTTCAGCTTTTTAAGTAATTCGTCTTTTCCTTTTTGAGTTGTATTATTGGTTTTATCAACCCATTCATAGGTTGCGCCAACTGTATATAAATCGTCACCTTGCGGAATTAAAAACACACTCGATTTTAACACATAGTCAATTTTTAAATCTGGAGCGTGAATGGTTAACAACTCGCCTTTTGTTCCGTTTAATGGTAAATGGTTGAAAAATGGATTTTGTTTTAATCCAAATCCTTCTGCAAAAATAATATTTGAAGCTTCTAAATTCTTATACTGAATATGATTTGCATCTTCTTTTAAAGCGTCATATTCAAAAGATTCATTTAGAAATTGTTCTTTGTTTATAAGATACTCTTTAAAAGCGTTAATCATTGCATTTGTATCTATTCGACCAGTTTGTTGTACTTCACCAAAACCAAAATCTGCTTTTATGAATTGATTATCATTTGAGACAATCTTAGTTGATAAAAACTCTGAAAGTGTAGGTTTATCTGAAGCAATAAACCAATTGTTTTGCTCTTCAACTGAGTTGAACAATCGCCTTACAGGAATTTTATAATCCAACTTTATTTGCAACAAATCTTCTAAATTTTCATAAATAGGCAAAGCCAAATCCAGTTGTTCTTTGGCTCTCCATACCTCAGAAAAACGTTTCAGTATCACAGGATTATAAAGTCCTCCAGCAACTATTGAAGACTGCTGTGATGCATCATCAATAACTATAAAGGATTTGTTGCTTCTGATTAAAACCTCAGTAAAAAGAATGCCTGCAAGACCAGAACCAACGATGATGTAATCTACTTTTATCATAAAAAACAAAAGTAACTAAAAATGGATTCCTGCCTACGCAGGAATGACAGTAATATTTAATTGAAAATTCTGTAAATAAAAAACGCTCACTAAATTAGTGAGCGTTTTTTACTTTATATCATGTAGAGTTAATAACTCCACATATCCATTTCGAAATTTCGAATTTTATCTTTTACTCTATCTGATTCAAGCAACTGCATCAATGCGTTGTCACTTATATACTCAGATATTTTTCTGTCACCTTGTACATTTTCCTCTTGATACACATAGCCGTTAAAACGTCTTGAGTTTAAGAGGTGGTCAAAAGATAAAGGAATTGCACTGTTTTCATTATTGAAGGTTTTCGCTTGATGCAATACTTCTCTCGCATCAGGGAAAAACACCCAAAATAATTCAACTAAATCTGGAGTATCAGAGTCAATAAAATTAACATCTGGAGCTACAGGAGCAATGCCTAACAAACGATATTTTAATTCGCCTAAACGCTTATCAAAATACCACATACCTTTTACACGATACTCTTTTATATCTGCAGCAGTAATATCTCTTCTATTGATATATTCTGCAGATAAAGCTTCGCCAGCGTTAATTTGTTCGATACCTAATTCAGTCGTATCAACCATTGTCATTGCTGCTTGAATATCTTTTAATGTACGCTTGTTATTAAAATAAGAATCGTCATAAATGTTTTCAATCTTTCCACTTTTAACATTAGATATTAAAACATCAAACAATGAACGTCTGTTCTTACCAATGTTATTCGTGTCAATAGGATAGTAAAGTGGGAAATTAACACGTTCATCCAGTACAACCCTTTCCCAAGTCATACGTGAGTACAAAATGTCTCTATCATCAACATAACCATATTCCAACGGCTTGTCATTGTCTAGTGCAATTTGAGCATCGGTTTTAACACCTATTTCTTCTGGACTCTTAGCATTTAAAATATTAGCTTGAGAAAATCCTAGCGAAATGGTTAAAACTCCTATTACTGTTAATATAAAACGTTTATTTATCATCTTACTTTAAATTATGTATTGGGACAGATATTATCTATCAAATTTTAGTTTGTAAGCTCAATAATTACTGGCGATACTTTCTTAAGTAACACACTTACACCTTGAGCTTTAGCTTCAATATCAAAGATTTGAACATCAGAACCACGCTTTGCTTTTGCTAAAGCAGCTTTTGCTCTACTATCTAACTTGCTTCCGTTTACATTTATTGTAGGCTGACCTAAAACTTTAAATTTAAAGCCAGTAACATTAAGTGGTAAATCGAAATCAAAGTCGTCAAACTTAGCACCAATAGTTGATATTTCAAGAGCGTTACGTTGCATTTTAATACTTCCGTCTTCACCTCTTACAGTACCAGTTGGTTTTGGTAAATCTTTAATTCTAAACGTAGCTCTATCGCTTACTTTATCGCCATCAGGTAACGTACCTGTAACATTAATTGAAACTTCTCTACCTTGTACTCTAGTCACATCCATAACATATTTACCAACACCAGCAACTTTAGTAAGTCCTTGAGCATTAGCTTGTATATTGTTATCAGATACTCCAGCAAATGAAATAGTCATTGGGTTTTTAACACCACGATATACCACATTCATTTTATCTGCTGAAATGGTTGCAGAGTTTGGTTTAGGAACTACAGCATACGAACTTTTAATTGGTATGGTAATAGTTTCTCCACCTTCAACGAACTGGAATTCACCATTAATTTCTCTTTCGCCAACAGCTCCTGCTGGGAAGTTTAATTTTGTTTGTCCAGCTTGCATAGCATCTGCTGATAACTCATTACCATTTACAATTACTTTGTCTGCGCGTAAGGTATTATCTTTTTTACCTAAGATGATGGTTCCTGTAAAGTTTTCTCCTGAGAAGAAAGCTGTTTTGTCTGGAACTACGATAGCGTCAAAGTTTGTTAATGAAGCTTCAATTTTTAACTTTCCTTGAAGCATGGTAGACATCACTTCAGATTCAGTTGTTTTAATATCAGCTTGTAACTGTGTCATTTTTGTTAACGATGCAACCAATGGGAAACCTTTATAATGGTAATCTAACCATTCTAAAACATTACCATCACTATTAGTTACAGGGTCTGTAGCAAATTTCTCTTGTACATCTGTGACTATTCCTTTATAATCTTCTCCAAGAACGTCAGCTATTCCATTTCTAAAAGCGGCAATTTTATCTAAAAATTCTTGTCCTTCTGGTTTTAGCTTATCACCAATAAAAAAGCGTTCATCTAAGAAATCACCTTTATCCATGATTTCATAATCTGTAGGATCATCTAAGGTAGATGTCATTTGTCCTTTCAAATCAGCAATATAACTGTTTAGGTCATTTGCCAAAGATTGTACTTGACTCGCTTGATTTAGTAATGGTCTAAATTTATCAGGTTGTTCACTAGCTTGTTGTTCTAAACCAGCAAAGAAGTCTGTATTTCTCTGTGTCGCTGCTTGGTTTGACTCAACCAGCTTTTCGTTCATTAACCCAAATGCTGAAAGCACTTCTTTAGACATATTTAACGCCAACATAGCGATGAATATTAAATACATCAGGTTAATCATTTTCTGCCTTGCGGATAATTTTCCTCCTGCCATAACTAATTAGTTTTTGGTTTTTTTAATGGATTTAACTAATTAGCTTTTGTTCATTGCAGAAAGCATTCCGCCATATACACCATTTAATGATGATAAGTTAGAGGCTAATGATTGCATTTGTTCTTTCAACTTAGCAGCATTTTCAATCGATTCTTCATGGATTGAAGATTGACGATTAGCGCTTTCTAATTGTACTTTGTATAAGCTGTTCAATGATTCCATTTGTGCAGCTGCTAAAGACATTTCTTCGCTGTACTTTTTAGTAGCATTCAATGAATCTACTGTTGGAGCCATATTTTTAGCTGCTCCTTCAAAGTTTTTAATGCTATCTCCAAGGCTAGCCATAAGCTCACCATCAATTTTAGCATCTTTTAATAAATCATCTAATTTCTTAGATAACAATCCTTCGGCATCTTTAGGGCTTTCTTTTTTACCTTTGGTTTGTCCTCCAGCTAATTCTGGGTAGACTAACGACCAATCTAAATCGTCATCTACTGGTTCGAACGCTGATAGTGCGAAAATAATTGCTTCTGTTACCAGACCAATGGTTAACATAACGTTACCTGTTAGTGGTCCGATTTCGAAGTGAATAATCTTAAATAATGCACCAACGATTACTATTGATGCTCCTAAGCCGTAAGCCATGTTCATGAACTTCTTGCTTGCTTTTGATTGTGCCATAATGTTTGTTTTAAGTTAAGTTAAATTGTATTTAAGTCGTTTATCTTCTTTTTATTTTTTTGCTGTTTGTTGCAGCATTAGCAGTTACATCTGTTCCCATATAATCTTGTACCACACGGAATCCAATATAACTTCTAGCTGAGTCAGCATATTCATAGTCTCTTGAGCTTACTTGTAAGAAGTAAGCAACATCTTTCCAAGATCCACCTCTAACTACTTTACGTTCGTTATCAGGATCGTTAACATCTGGATTCATTGTTGATGTATACTCATAAGATGAAGGATCATAAGATGCCATTACCCATTCTGATACATTTCCAGCCATGTTATATAAATTATAGTCGTTAGGTTCATAAGCATCAGCTTCAACAGTATACAAAGCTTGATCTGCTGCATAGTCACCTCTTAATGGTTTAAAGTTTGCCATAAAACAACCTCTATCGTTTTTAGCATAAGGTCCTCCCCAAGGAAAAGTGGCTCCTTGAAGTCCTCCTCTAGCGGCATATTCCCATTCTGCTTCAGATGGTAATCTGAATTTGTTTACAAACTGCTTGCTTTTAGATTTTTGATATCCATTTTTATAAATGGTTCTCCATTGCGCAAACGCTTGTGCTTGTTTCCAGTTTACGCCTACAACAGGATATTCGCTATATGCATCATGCCAAAAATAATCATTGTGCATAGGCTCGTTGTAGGAATAAGCAAAATCTCTAATCCAAACTGTTGTATCTGGATATACTTCTATTTCTTCTTTTAATATAACATCGCTACGCTTTAGTTCTCTGAATTTAGCAGCGGTTTTGATATCCATAGTTTGATATTGAAACTTAAATTTCTTTACGTCCCAAGTACGTTGTCCATTGTATGATTCAGACATTGGAAGATACATGGTATCCATAACTTCAGTATAAAGTGCGTCTGGATATTCAGCTGTATCAAAAATAAGATCTACATCTTTATTAAGCTTTCTTCCTTCGTAGTAATCATCGCCTGTTCCAGCGTAATTATCCATCATGTACTTTTCATATACAGTCATATTGGTAGTATCTGCATCTTTAAATGCAAACTGACCAATTCCATCAGGGTCGTCTGTAGGTGTTTTCCCTT
Organism: Bacteroidia bacterium; assembly: GCA_030429955.1. GTDB lineage: Bacteria > Bacteroidota > Bacteroidia > Flavobacteriales > Flavobacteriaceae > CAJQLB01. The sequence goes on along the minus strand of JAUIGO010000018.1, from coordinate 35,232 downwards.
CTTCATCTGCAAGAATGGCAAGTTTGGTTCTAATGATAGAATCTCTTACCCACTCAACAAATTGACGATACTCACTATTTGTAATCTCAGTAGCATCCATGTAAAAGGATCTTACAGTAACTGTTTTTGTTGGTGCGTTTTTCACACCAGCTAAATCATCATCAGATTTACCCATAATAAAAGCACCTCCTGGAATCAATTCCATTCCATAGGGTTTTTCAGGATGCCATTTCTTTCCTTTAACTCCAACCAATTCGCCTCTGTCTCCAGAGCCACAACTGGTTAAAATGGCTAAAACTGCGGTTAATAAAACTAGCTTCTTCATAAACATAAATTCGAGGTTAATTAATCCCTTTATAAATTTCAAGGTGGTAAACATATTTATATATTTTCACAAAAACAACTTTTAAAGCAAAAAAAATGCATTTAATCTAGAAAAAGTGCATTTCATCGATGATTTTAATGTATTTCATCGGATTTATATGCAATTTTTTTGATACGCCTTATACCAGCGTTCTGGTATGGTTCCGCTACATGCAGCGTTGTAATCTTCATGCATGCAAGGTAATAACGTATGACGTTTTAATTTATTATTGACATTTGGCAAAAAAGGTATTTCTATCCACCAACGTCCTGTTTTATTACTTTTAAAAAAGGTGAGTTCTTCGTCTTCAACCAGCACAATAAACTTTTGGTAGCTGTTTTCATTTTTAAAATCATCGTCTTTTACTCTACAGTTTACACCTTCAATAAAATACCATATCATTTGCGCAATCAACATTGAAGTTGCATCGTCATCTTTTGATGGGGAATATTCATATATACCAAAAGATGATACTTTATTACTTATACCTGCGTAACGTGAAATGGCACAAATTTCTTTGCCATCAAATCCGTTTGGAGAATATTTTTGTTTTATGCTAACCTCAGCTGAACGAATACTTTTTAAGTCAATACTAACAATATTGGCATCTCGCATTACTGGCTCTACTAAGGTGATGTTTTTTGTAATTGCACCAAGTCTATAAGCTTCAAAGTAAAGTTTATCCATTAAATCAATTTCTTCCTGCGAGTTGAAATAGGTTTGATAACCTAATGTTGAATAATTAAATAAATTATAGGGTTGTTCTAAGATTATTTTGCCAAGAAAACTATTGTTCTTTATTGGTTTGGCAGAATCCCCTAAGTCAAAATTACAGTCTACATTTACAATATTGACCATTGGAGCAAAATTATCATAGGCACGATAATTGGCGTATGTTAAGTCTTGACTTCCTCCTATAATTAAAGGAATTATGTTTTTTTCAACCAATATAGAGATGGTTGTTTGCAAAGCAAAGTAAGTATCTTCTACAGTTTCTCCTTTTTGAATATCTCCTAAATCGGCAACTGTGCAATGCCAATTTCCTGGAAATAAAGCATATAGTGATTTACGAATTTCGCTAAGGCTAAGTTCTTCGCCTATATAGTTAACATCATTTCTATTTTCAAGAACGCCGATGATAGCAATTTTTACATCATCTAAGTCTGGAATACCATTTTGCTGAGAGTGAACTCTTAATTTTCGCCCGAGCATTTGAGTTGATAACAACTCATTGTGAGCTAAAACCAAATCTTGAACTGGAGAGAGGAAATTAAAATTCATATAAAACTACTTCTTTTTCTTAGTTGTTTTTTTCTTTGGCGATTTTTTCTTCGGTGTTTTTGCTTCAATATAAGCTTGGGCTTCTTCTAAGGTCATTTCAGACACATCAACTGTTTTAGGAAGCTCAACTTTTATTTTTCCTTTAGTAATATTATGTCTTCCCCAACGTGCTTTTTCAACTTTGATGCCTTCTGCTTCCCAATGATGAATTAGTTTGTCTTTTTCTTTCTGAATTTTATCTTCAATCAATTCAATGATATCTGTATCAGATAGATTATCCCAATCGTATTTTTTATTGACGTTAATAAATATATTGTTCCATTTTATAAATGGTCCAAAACGTCCTTTTCCTTTTTGCACTGGAAGTCCTTGATAGGTATATATTGGCGCATCCGCTTTTTCTTTCTCTTTAATAAGCTCGATGGCTTCTTCTAACTCTACAGATAAAGGATCAACACCTTTTGGTAAAGAAACGAACTTTTTTCCAAACTTTACATAAGGTCCAAAACGTCCATTATTAACTTCTATATCTTCATTCTTATAGGTACCTAAAGATTTTGGAAGCTGGAACAAATCCATAGCCTCTTCATACGTTATCGTATTTAACTGTTGTTCTGGAGACAAACTTGCAAACATTGGTTTCTCTTCTTCATCAGCAGTTCCAATTTGTACCATTGGTCCAAATTTACCTAAACGTACACTCACTTGACGCCCTGTTTTTGGGTCTTTCCCTAACACACGTTCACCAGATTCTCGATCAGCATTTTCTTGAACATCTTCAACTTGTGGATGAAAATCTTTGTAGAAGTCCTTCATCATTTTTGTCCAATCTACTTTCCCTTCAGCTATATCATCAAAATCTTCTTCAACTTTCGCTGTGAAATTATAGTCAAGGATAGTTTCAAAATGATTCACTAGGAAATCGGTAACAATCATTCCAATATCTGTTGGAACAAGTTTACCTTTATCAGAACCAACTTTTTCTGTTAGTTGTTTTTCTGATACTTTATTATTCTTTAATATGATTTGAGCATAATTGCGTGGCTCACCTTCTACAGTTCCTTTTTCAACATAATTTCTGTTTTGAATTGTTGAAATTGTTGGTGCATACGTTGATGGACGACCAATGCCAAGTTCTTCTAGCTTCTTAACCAGTGATGCTTCAGTATATCTTGCTGGAGGACGTGTGTAACGCTCTGTAGCAGAAATGTATTTGTTTAAAAGATTCTCATTCACCTTTAATGTTGGCAGCATTCCTTCTTGCTCAGTATCCTCATCATCAGTGCCTTCTAAGTACACTTTTAAAAATCCATCAAATTTGATGACTTCACCATTGGCTGAAAACAATTCGTTATGAGAAGAAGCAGAGATTTTTACATTGGTTCTTTCTAAATCAGCCTCACTCATTTGTGATGCGATAGCACGTTTCCATATTAAATCATATAGACGAGATTGGTCTCTTTCAACATTAGCTGTTTGTTGAGAAAAATCTGTAGGTCTAATGGCCTCATGTGCTTCTTGAGCACCTTTAGACTTTCCTTTATAATCTCTTGGTTTACTATATTTTGCTCCAAAAGCTTTTTCAATTTCAGCTTGTGCTCCTTTTTTTGCCTCATCAGATAGGTTAACACTATCTGTTCTCATATAAGTAATCAATCCAGCTTCATACAAGCGCTGTGCATTACTCATGGTTCTGCTCACTGAAAATCCAAGTTTTCTAGACGCTTCTTGTTGTAAGGTTGAAGTTGTAAAAGGTGCTGCTGGCGATTTTTTTGCTGGCTTTTTCTCTAAGTCTGCAACTTTAAAATTAGCATTTAAATTAGCCTCTAAGAATTTTTGAGCTTCTTCTTTAGTTGAAAAGTTCTTAGGAAGCTTTGCCTTGAATGTTTGCCCTTCTTCATTTGAAAATTCAGCATCTATTCTGTAAGACGCTTCAGGATTAAACTCCTGAATTTCTCTTTCACGCTCAACAATTAATCTTACTGAAACCGATTGTACACGTCCTGCAGATAATCCTCCTTTTACCTTTCGCCAAAGTACTGGAGAGAGCTCGTAACCAACAATTCTATCTAAAACACGACGCGCTTGTTGAGCATCAACTAAATGATAATCTATACCTCTAGGGTTTTCAATAGCACGTTGAATTGCAGCTTTAGTAATTTCATGAAAAACAATACGTTTGGTTTTGTCTTTATCTAAACCTAAAGATTCAGCCAAGTGCCAAGCAATTGCCTCTCCTTCTCTATCTTCATCACTCGCTAGCCATACCATCTCAGCATTTTTAGCAAGTTCTTTCAGTTTTTTTACAACTGCTTTCTTGTCTTTAGAAACTTCATATTTAGGTTTAAAATCACCATCAACATCAACACCTAATTCCTTGGAAGGCAGATCTGCAATATGTCCAAAACTGGACTCTACTTTAAAATCTTTTCCTAGAAATTTCTCAATAGTCTTTGCCTTAGCAGGTGACTCTACAATTACTAAATTCTTCGCCATTATTCATTTTTTAAGGCTACAAATGTATATTAAAAACAATTTAAAATCCTAATTTATATTGTAATAGGTTTATTGTTAGATTGGTTTTTAAATACTTTTAAAGCTGTATTTTTAATTTTATTCTGTTCCAATTTTCATGATTTCACTATCATCTTCAAAGCCTACAACATCACGATACACGAAGTAAACCGGAAGATACATTATAGATATCGTAAATAGCACTCCAATAAAACAAGCAATCATACCAAGCATTCCCAAAATTCCTGTGACAAATATTAATCCAAAGGTTAGCAACCATTTTTTTGTACCTAAACTAAAACTGATTTTTACTATTTCGGTTTCAGTCAATTCAGGGTTATTTGAAAACACCACTGCAAAAAAAGACAAAGGAACAAAGGCATATATATATGGTATAAAAAACATGGCTTGAGCAATTGTAGCAATTAAAGCATAAATAATTCCTAGCATGAATATTTTTTGAATATAATCTCCTTTAAAAAAATAAAACAAATCATCACTATTCAATTCATTTAAATCCGTTTGTTTTACAATTCTGTAAAATCCAGCTAATAATCCCATTAAAATTGACCCTGTCAAGATAGCCTGAGGCAAACTATAAAAAACATTTCCAGAATATGAAGAATAAAAATTAAACCCTTCTTCCCAATCAACAACATAAGGTTCAGGTCCTAATCCAATAGCAGCAAATAAAAATGTGAGTGCAACTGCTACAACTGCCAAAACAATGACCATCAAAAATCCTTTAAGCCAAACCTCTTTAAACATTTTAATAGAGAGGTCAAGTATATTACCAAAATCTAGATGTTGTGCGTTTTGTATTTTCGATTGTATTTCTGAGTAGTTCATGTCAATTCATTTGGTTTGCTTTCAAAAGTAAATAATTTAATTAATTTTAACACACTGCCACTTTGTCATAAAACATAAATTAATTGTATCTTTGCATGCTTATTGAGTTTTACAATTAAAGAGATTTTCGCTGAAGTTTATCTTGAGCAAAGCCGAAAGGCGAAAAATAAATATGGAGAAGATTATAGACGAAAAAAAACAAGGTCAATCCTTAGTTTTAGAACAACATAAAAACAACAACCGAAAACTTTTTATTGAAAGTTATGGTTGTGCTATGAATTTTAGCGACAGCGAAATTGTTGCTTCAATTTTGGCTAACGAAGGCTTTAACACAACCAATCTTTTAGAGGAAGCCGATTTGGTACTGGTAAACACTTGCTCAATTAGAGATAAGGCTGAACAAACCATAAGAAAGCGCTTAGAGAAATACAACAAGGTAAAGAAAAAAGTCAACCCAAAAATGAAAGTTGGTGTTTTAGGCTGCATGGCTGAACGACTTAAAAGCAAATTTATAGAAGAGGAAAAAATTGTTGACCTCGTTGTTGGTCCTGATGCTTACAAAGACTTACCTAATTTACTCGCTGAAGTTGATGAAGGTAGAGATGCCATCAATGTTATTTTATCAAAAGAAGAAACCTATGGTGATATTTCACCTGTAAGATTGCAGAGTAATGGTGTTACAGCATTTGTTTCCATTACTCGTGGTTGTGATAACATGTGTACCTTTTGTGTTGTGCCTTTTACAAGAGGTCGAGAGCGCAGTAGAAATCCGCAAAGTATCATTGAAGAAGTTAACGATTTATGGAGCAAAGGCTTTAAAGAGATTACCTTGCTTGGTCAAAATGTAGATAGTTATTTATGGTATGGTGGTGGTTTGAAAAAAGACTTTGACAAAGCTACTGATATTCAAAAAGCAACTGCTGTAAACTTTGCAAAATTACTGGATATGTGCGCACATGCGCAACCAAAAATGCGTATTCGTTTTTCAACATCAAATCCTCAGGATATGACCTTGGATGTTGTTAGGTCTATGGCAAAACACAAAAATATTTGCAATTACATACACCTTCCTGTACAAAGTGGAAGCAATCGTATTTTAAAAGAAATGAATCGTCAGCATACTCGTGAAGAGTACATTAAACTCATTGACGATATCAAACAAATCATTCCAGATTGCACCATTTCTCATGATTTAATTACAGGTTTTCCAACCGAAACTGAAGACGATCATAAAGACACGCTCAGCTTAATGGAGCATGTAAAATATTCATTTGGTTACATGTTTGCCTACTCAGAACGTCCAGGAACAATGGCTGCAAGAAAGCTGGAAGATGATATTCCTGAAGACATTAAAAAAAGACGATTAGCAGAAGTTGTTGCATTACAGCAAGAGCATAGTAGAATCAGAACCGAAGAATATTTAAACAAAACGGTTGAAGTATTAATCGAAAAAGAATCGAAAAAATCTTCAGAGCATTGGTCTGGAAGAACTGAGCACAATTCGGTTGCTGTATTTCCAAAAGCACATTATAAAGTTGGTGATTTTGTCAATGTAAAAGTGAAGGATTGTACAAGCGCAACCCTTATTGGTGAGGCAATTGGATATTCCGAGAATAATTAGTAACTTGAATTAAGCTATTATTATTTAAATTAAAATATTATGAAAAAGTTAAACCACAGATTTCCTTTAGCATTATTAGTTGGATTATTACTTTGTTTTTCTAGCTGTAGCAACAATGAAGAACTAGACAACAATATTGAAAGGGTTATTAAAAAAATTGAATCAACACCTGCTAATGGAGCCTGTTGTATTCGTTATTTTGATTTTAGAGAGGACGGAAAAATTGACAGGTTTGGGTATTATGAAAACCTTCCTGATGTTTATAATAAATATTATTATGATGATCAAGGTAAGTATGTTGGTGCTACTGGATATGTTGGCTTAACTTATGAAGGAAATAATTTGACTGCTAGTTATGGTGGAACAGATACTGGAGGTGGTGGATGGAATTACACTTATGAAGGAAATATAATTAGCTCACAAGGTTTTTACAATGGAGAACCTAATAATTACAATGTTATCTACGAATTTAGTGACACTACCTATTCAAAACTTCTTAGTATTACAGTTAACGACGATATTCTTACTACACCTTACATATTTAGAGTTACAACTTTTGAATATGAAGGTGATTTATTAGTAAAATCTGAAGAAAAAGAATTTAATGAGAATACAGGAGAAATTGAACCAAAATCGTCATTTGAATTTACTTATGACAATAATAAAAACCCTTACAAATTAGGTTTAAACCAAAACGCTTTTGTCACATCTTTTATATATATTCCTTTTAATAATTATATACCGCAAAATCTTACTCTTCAAATGGAACATAATATTGTGTCCCAAAAAAGCACTTCATTTACAACAGGCAATGTAAGTTTATATGAAAGAGAATATGTTTATGACGAATTCGGCTTCCCAATTTCATATTCTGAAAATCATAATGGTGAGCCTAATAGAGATGTTACTTTTGAGTATTATTAAAATATAAATTTAAATAAAAGATTCCTGCTGGAGTTTATCTTGAGCAGAGCCGAAAGGCTAGAAATATTATGGAATCAGTTCAAGCTATAAAACAACGATTTGGAATCATAGGAAATGACCCTGCACTTAATCGTGCAGTAGAAAAAGCCATTCAAGTGGCACCAACAGACATTTCGGTTTTGGTAACTGGAGAATCTGGAGTTGGTAAGGAGAGTATTCCAAAAATTATTCATGCACTTTCACACAGAAAGCATGGAAAATACATTGCAGTAAACTGTGGTGCTATTCCTGAAGGCACAATTGATAGTGAACTTTTTGGTCACGAAAAAGGTGCTTTTACAGGAGCCACACAAACACGTTCAGGTTACTTTGAAGTGGCTGATGGAGGCACCATTTTCTTAGATGAAGTTGGTGAGCTACCACTTACCACTCAAGTACGTTTGTTACGTGTTTTAGAAAATGGAGAGTTTATAAAAGTTGGAAGCAGTAAAGTACAAAAAACCAATGTTCGTATCGTCGCTGCAACCAATCTGGATATGTTTGCTGCCATTAAAAAAGAAAAGTTTAGAGAAGATCTGTACTACAGATTAAGTACCATTGACATTCATTTACCAGCATTGCGCGAGCGCAAAGAAGATATTCATTTGCTCTTTAGAAAATTTGCTAGTGACTTTGCTTTAAAATATAAAATGCCAACGGTTAAATTGAGCGATGAGGCAGTGATGATGCTTATAAAATATCGTTGGAGTGGTAATATCAGACAGTTGCGAAATGTTGCTGAGCAAATTTCAGTTTTAGAACACAAACGCGAAATCACCCCAGAAATTCTTAGACATTACCTACCTGATGTTGGACAGAATTTACCAGCAGTAATCAATGCCTCTAAAAAAGAAAGCGATTTTAGTAATGAGCGTGAAATACTATATAAAGTATTATTCGATATGAAGAGCGATTTAAATGATTTGAAAAAGCTTACCATGGAGCTGATGAAAAAAGGCAATACTCAAGATGTACAAAAAGACAATCAAGGGTTAATTAAAAAGATTTACAGAGATGATGATGCTGAAGACATTAAAGAAGAACTAGAAGTGTTATCACTTCCAGAAGAAAATTCTCAACCAGTTGAAATCGTTAATAACTCTCAAGACAAATATCATTTCGCTGAAGAAATTGAAGAAGAAGAAACCTTATCACTTCACGATAAAGAACTGGAATTAATAAAAAAATCTTTAGAACGTCACAACGGAAAGCGTAAATTAGCAGCAGCTGAGTTAGGCATTAGTGAACGCACACTATATAGAAAAATTAAGCAATTTGATCTCTGATGAAGTATGCAGTTGTAAGTCGCAGTAAAAAAGGAACAATGGAATCTCGAATAGAGAATAGAGAATAGAGAATAGAGAATAGAGAAAGATAACAAAGTCCATATAGTTAAAAGCAAATATTTTCCTTAACGACTTAGTGCCTTTGAGATAGAAAACTAGAGAAAAAGAAAACCTAATAACTATTGACCAATAACTTAATAACTAAAATTTTGAAAGCAGTAGAAATATTTATGATTAGAAAATCGTTTGCACGTAATAGCTCTGAAAAAATCAGACAAGAAGCTGAAGATTTAGTCAACGAAAAACACTATCAAGGCTACAGATTAATCAATGTTGATTTTGATGTAGCCGATAATGCTGGTTACATTTATGCTTTTATAACCATGAAACGTCCTAATACGTATTAGATGAAATTCTTTAAATATCCATTATTAGTTCTTTTATTAACTCTAGTTCAAAGCTGTTGGAAGTACTCGTTTACTGGAGCTTCAATTTCAGAAAAAACGCAAACCTTTCAGGTTAACTATTTCCAAAATAACTCTGCATTAATTGAACCTGGTTTAGATAGAGATTTTACCAATGCATTAACAGATTTATTAGTTAATCAAACTAGTTTAGACTTAGTAACTTCCAATGGTGATTTGGTTTATGAAGGTGAAATAACAGAATACAGGATTTCGCCAACCACGGCAACGTCTGATAATAGAGCAGCACAAAACAGATTAACCATTACAGTACAAGTACGCTTTTTTGACAAAAACGATCCAGAAGCTGAATTAGATCAACGTTTCTCATTTTTTTATGATTATGCTGGAAGTGCACAACTAGTTGGAAGTCAAAAAACAACGGCTCACGAAGAAATTTTTGAGCGCCTTACACAAGATATTTTTAATGCTACCTTAGCCAAATGGTAAAAAAAAGTAATCAGTATACAGTCGCAGTTTGCAGTAACAACCAATTTGAAGTTTCTTCCCTTTGGGAAGATATCTTAAAAAGATAGATGGGAATGAACGCTACAGAATTTACATATTTATTAAAGCATCCAGCTAATTTTAGTTCGGAGCAAATAAGTGATGTCAATTCTATAATTCATGAATTTCCGTATTTTCAATCAGCTAGAGCCATGTATCTAAAAGGGTTGAAAGACAAAGGCAGTTTTAAATACAACCAAGAACTTAAAACAACTGCTGCTTATACAACTGACAGAAGTATTTTGTTTGATTTTATTACGTCTGAAGCCTTTCAACAGAATGAAATTTCTGAGCAAATTCATCAGAATGCAGAATACTTAAAAAGCATTGAAGTTACAGATATTGAAGACATCTCAGTTAACAAAAGTCTCTATATTGACCATGCTTTAAAGCAGCATATTCGCGATACAGAAGCAACGCTTGATCCAATGCTCTTTGAAGCTAAAGAAACACCTGTTCAAAATTTCAACGACCCTATTATCTCAATTGACACCTCTACTCCAATTGAAAAAACAGCAGAAGAGAAACTTGAACTTGGCAAACCATTGGCTTTTGATAAAAGTGAATTACATTCATTCTCAGAATGGCTAAAAATAACAAGTTTCAAGCCCATCATTAGAGATGAAACACCAACTGAAAATCATCCAACTATAACACAACATTCTCTTGAAGAGAAGCTAAATCTGATAGATAAATTTATAGAAGCTAAGCCAAAAATAACTCCTGTAAAGCAGGATGGCCAAAATATAAATCTGGCAAACACCAACAACATCCAGCCAGAATCATTGATGACAGAGACTTTAGCGCGGATTTACTTAGAGCAAAAACAATACGAAAAAGCAATTCAAGCATATAAAATATTAAGTTTGAAATATCCAGAAAAAAGTGGTTTCTTTGCAGACCAAATTCGAGCAATAAAAGAAATACAAGAATAAAATTATAACATAATGAGTACGTTTTCAATTTTTTTAATTCTTATCGTAATTGTAGCCTTCTTACTTGTAGTAGTAGTGATGGTTCAGAACCCTAAAGGTGGAGGACTAGCATCAACGTTTGGTGGTGGTGGCACACAACAAATGGGTGGCGTTAAGAAAACAACCGATTTTTTAGATAAAAGTACTTGGGCTTTAGCGACTTTACTTTTAGCTTTAATCTTAATTTCTAATGTAGCAATTCCAGGAGCTGGAGGTGATGTAGAATCAAAAGCATTAGATGGTGATGCCACTGAGCAAACCATTCCGTTAGAAAACAATACGACAACTACAAACGATGCTGCACCTGAAACCAATCCGGTTGCAAATGACAGCAATCAATAATTGTTGTAAAAAATAATAGAAATGCCAACATTAACGTTGGCATTTTTTGTTTCCAATAGATAGTAATGAAATTTTGTCAGTTATAAAGGCATGGCATAATTTTAGAATAACGCTAAAGCGTTAAACAAATTTTAATAACCAAAAAAAAGAAATATACATGGGATTGAATATTAAACCATTAGCAGACAGAGTTCTTATTGAACCTGCTGCAGCTGAAACCAAAACAGCCTCAGGAATTATTATTCCAGATAATGCAAAAGAAAAACCTCAACAAGGTAAAGTAATGGCAGTAGGTAAAGGCACAAAAGATGAGCCAATGACAGTTAAAGTTGGTGACAAAGTACTTTACGGAAAATACTCAGGAACTGAACTTAAACTTGAAGGTAAAGATTATTTAATCATGCGAGAGAGTGATATTCTAGCGATTGTTTAACAATCACTAAATTCCAAAAACCAAAAAACAAATTCCAAAAATATTCTAAAATTGAAATGCAGTAATTCCCTATTTGGAATTTAGTATTTGAATTTTGAGATTTAAAAATTTTAAATAAAATTTTAATTATGGCAAAAGATATAAAATTCGATATTGAAGCACGTGACGGTTTAAAACGTGGTGTGGACGCATTGGCAAATGCAGTAAAAGTAACTTTAGGACCAAAAGGTCGTAATGTAATTATCAGTAAAAGTTTTGGTGCACCTCAGGTCACTAAAGATGGTGTGACTGTTGCTAAAGAAATTGAGCTTGAAAACGAGCTTGAAAACATGGGAGCGCAAATGGTAAAAGAAGTGGCTAGCAAAACTAATGATTTAGCTGGTGATGGGACAACCACAGCAACCGTTTTAGCTCAAGCAATCGTAAAAGAAGGTTTAAAAAATGTAGCTGCTGGTGCAAATCCTATGGACTTAAAACGTGGTATTGACAAAGCTGTTGAGGCCATTACTAAAGATTTAGAAAAACAATCTAAACAAGTTGGAAATTCTTCAGAAAAAATAAAGCAAGTCGCTGCAATTTCAGCAAATAATGATGATACTATTGGCGACTTAATAGCCAAAGCATTCAGTAAAGTTGGAAAAGAAGGTGTCATTACTGTTGAAGAAGCTAAAGGCATGGAAACTTATGTTGATGTTGTTGAAGGTATGCAATTTGACAGAGGCTATTTATCGCCTTACTTCGTAACTGATGCTGATAAAATGATTGCAGATTTAGAAAATCCATACATTTTATTATTCGATAAAAAGATTTCTAACTTACAAGAAATTCTTCCAATACTAGAACCAGTTGCTCAATCTGGTCGTCCATTATTAATTATTGCTGAAGATGTTGATGGTCAAGCCTTAGCCACTTTAGTGGTTAACAAATTAAGAGGTGGATTAAAAATTGCTGCTGTAAAAGCTCCAGGATTTGGAGACAGACGTAAAGCAATGCTAGAAGACATCGCTATATTAACTGGCGGAACTGTAATTTCTGAAGAGCGTGGATTCACTCTTGAAAATGCAGATTTAAGCATGTTAGGTACAGCTGAAACCATTACTGTAGATAAAGACAATACAACCATTGTAAATGGTGCAGGAAAAGCTGCTGATATTAAAGCTAGAGTAAACCAAATTAAAGCTCAGATAGAAACCACAACTTCTGATTATGACAAAGAAAAACTTCAAGAACGTTTAGCTAAGTTAGCTGGAGGTGTTGCTGTACTTTATGTTGGTGCTGCAAGTGAGGTTGAGATGAAAGAAAAGAAAGACAGAGTTGACGATGCCTTACACGCAACCAGAGCAGCAGTTGAAGAAGGCATTGTAGCTGGTGGTGGTGTTGCCTTGGTAAGAGCTAAATCAGTTCTAGAAAAAATTACCACTGAAAACCTTGACGAAGTTACAGGCATACAAATTGTAGCACGAGCTATTGAAGCTCCTTTACGTACTATTGTTGAAAATGCTGGTGGCGAAGGTAGCGTTGTTGTTGCTAAAGTCATGGAAGGCAAAAAAGATTTTGGTTTTGATGCAAAAACTGAAACTTATGTCGATATGCTTAAAGCAGGAATCATCGATCCTAAAAAAGTAACTCGTATTGCATTAGAAAATGCAGCGTCAGTTGCTGGAATGATTCTTACAACAGAATGTGCTTTAGTAGATATTAAAGAAGATGCTCCAGCCATGCCACCAATGGGAGGCGGAATGCCAGGAATGATGTAGTTTCGACAAGCTCAATTACCAAAAAGTTTCGATATTAAATATTTAGCAAAAACGCTTCAATTGAAATTGAGGCGTTTTTTTTATGGAATAACTCTGATAAAAAGTGATTTTGAATTAATATTATTGTTCTCTAAAATGGTACTTAATAGAAGATTTGAATTTTGTGAAATGAGTGTATTTCTTATTTTCCATCCACAATACTATTTCATTCTGATTAGCTTTTAAGCCTCTAGGAACAAACGGTCGAACATTATCATATTTTGAGTTTTTCGTAATTGCTTCGTTCTTCCAAGTTTCTCCTAAATTTTCAGTTTCCCATCTTTCAATTTCAAAAACACCATTTACTTTTCTGGATAAATAAATAATATTTGGGTTGTCTGGGTGAATCGTCATATTACCAAAATAATAAGGCTCACTCTCTTTTTTATTTTTCTTTGTTTTTGGAAACCATTCTCCAGAATCACATATTTTACTACTAATCCATTTCCCATCCATAAATCTAGCATACCAATACTCATGGTTTAATTGGCTAGGGCTTTTGGTATACAAAACAACAGGATTAGAGTTTTCATCTTGACCAATGTCTGCTATCCAAGCTCGTCCATCTGATTCTTTTGGAGTATAAATCAGTGATGCTTGATGTGGTTCAAATGGCATATCTTCAATGTTGCTTATAACTTCTCCATTAGCATTATAAAACAATTCATTCTCAAAATAAACATAATAAACTCCATTCAATGGTTCAACTTTAGGATGACCATCGGTAAAAACTATATGTATTTTTGAAATGCCATCAGAATAATATTTTACGTAAGGTCTATTTTTTTTATTGAAAGGTCTCTTGCTAATAAATACTTTAGCTTTAGACCACTTTAAGCCTCCATCATCAGACCACATTAAATTGGGTTTAAAACCAGTCCATCTGCCAAAACTATATAACCTATCATTATTAGCTTCTAATTTAAAGGGGTTCACATAAGTAACTGTTCGTTTTGGAAATTTTCTATATTCCTCTCTACTTATTGGATTAATACGCCTTGCTTTACCAAACTCAAATAAATTTGAAACATCATCAATAGCATTAATAAAAAGTTCTCTTTTATTGTGCTGAGTGTACATAGCCAGTACTTTTTTATCATCAACCAATAAAAATGAAGGATTGTTATGGTCGTCTTTTTCTAACTTATGATATAGAACATTAGTATCTACATTGTTAGTTTGTAAATCCAATCGACCAGCTTCAATAGTCCCATTTGATTTTACCCAACCTGTTACTATAAAATCTCCGACTATGATTGCCCTAGGATCTGAAAACCAACACCAAGCTCCATTTTTGGTAATGTATCCTGAATTTGTTTGCCCTATTAATTTAAAACTACATATACTAAATACAATGACTAAAATTAATAACCTCAGAAAATAACTCATAAAATAAAATTCATCAAATCTAAATATAAGAATTTTCTTATGCGAAATTAATATGATAAAAATAATTGATTGGCACTCCATGACATCAACTACGTAATTCTGAATGTCATTAATGATGTAATATCAAGTCGACTTCGATAAATAAAAAAACGCTCTAAACTAATTAGAGCGTTTTTTTTATGATTTAATTTTTATTTCAGTTCAAAAAGCATAAAAAAACCGAAGCGATTGGCTTCGGTTTTAAAGAACTTATTAGTCATGATCTTCATCATGATCTTCGTGAGTTGTTCCATCATCATGTGTATGCTCACCTTCTTTTTCAATCTTTTTTAAATCCATTGCACATACTGGACATGCTCCTGGACTATCATAAGTTTTACCATCCTCGCAATCCATAGGACATTGATATTCAGCAGCCATAGCCATATCTGCTTGATTGGCAGCATTTTCTTGGCTCATTTCGGTTTCTGCACTAGCATCTGTTTCTTTGGTTGTCTCTTTACATGAAACGATTGCTATTGAAAAGCAAACGCATAGCATTAAAATTAGTTTTCTCATAATTATTTAAATTTTGTTTGGTGTTTAATTTTCGTGGTCTTTTACTACTTTTTCGTCTCTGTATTTGCAGCATGGATCCAAACTATTATAAGCTTCATCTTTTGCTTTAATGTCTTTTACATCGTGACCTACTGCTAAAATACTTTCCTTGATTTTATCCAAACTTGTTTTACGCTCGTCAAAAATCAAACTCAATTCATGAGTTTTAACATCCCAATTGGCAATCTTAACGCCTTTTGTTTTTATAGACGCTTTTTCAATTCTTGTTTTACACATCAAACAAACGCCATCTACCTCAAGGGTTGCTTTAGCATTCTTGTTTTGTGCGAATGATGCTGTTCCAATAAGCAGCAATCCTAATACTATTAACTTTTTCATGTTATGTTATTTTATTTTAAATCGTAATCCTGCGTAATACATGCTTCCAAAAATTGGACCATAGACAAAGGTTGTATCAAAATTTGAGCCAAATGGATTGTCTGCGCTTACTATTGGATTATCTTGTTTTACATTCGTAATGTTTTCTCCGCCTAAATATACTTCAAATTTATTAGAAAATACTTTAGTAATTTGAGCATTTAATGTTGATAGTGTTGGTGTGTAGTCTGGTAATTGAAATTGAGCTGGACTAGATGCGGTTGATGAGAAGCGTTGCTCTCCAAGCCAATTAAACGTTGTATCAAATTTCCATTGTGATCCATTTTCTTTTAGTGCTGTTTCATAAGATGCATTGGCGAAAATTCGATGCTTTGGCGTTAATGGTTTTTCCAACTTACCAGAATTATATTGCGTTTTTACATCATAGAATTTATAGGCTGTTTTTATATCAAAATGCTCAAACACATTCAAACTAAACTCAGCTTGAAAACTATTTGCATAGCTCTCTCCTTCTAAATTGTAAAAATTAACTTCTTGAGGATTCTCTAAATCCACTACAATTTGATTTTCAAAGTCTGTTCTGTAATAATCTAAAGTAATATCTGCTTTTCTACCAAATAAGTTAAATCCTTGTAAAAAAGAAACACCATAATTCCATGCAATTTCTGGATCTAATCCATAAATAGAACCTCCAGAATCTAAAATATTAAAGCTTCTTGATGAGGCAAATAAATTCTGATTTTCTGCAAAAATGTTTGCACTTCTAATACCTCTTCCAAAGGAACCTCTCAATGCAGAACGCTCCCAAGGCGTATATCGAACATGAAGTCTTGGTGTGATAAATTCGCCTAACAAATTGTGAGTATCAAACCTTAAACCTGCTGTTAAGTTCAAGTTTTCAATGTTATCAAAATTATATTCAACAAAAGCACCAAAGGAACGTTCTGAACGTCCAAAATCTGTATCAATAACAAACTCGTCATAATGATCATAAGTGAAAGACAAACCTGTTTTAATTTTATGCCTTGAATCGCTAATAATCGAGTTATAAACCACGTTTGAATAAACGCTATTATGCTTAATATTAAATTCATTCAATCCGAAATAAGATTGTTGGTCGTGGTTGCTAAACGCAAACTGTAATCCTAAACTTTGCCATGGAATTTCAGGATTTACATAACCCATTTTTCCTGAGATTTCAAACCTTTGGGTATCTATCTCACTTCCCCATGCATTGGTAGTCAATTTATCTGTGTCTGGATCAAAATCAACTTGACCTGTTTGCTTTTCATCGTTTAAATATCTCACATTTAAAAAACTAACAAAACCATTTTCAGTGTCAGTATATTGCCAACGGTTCATAACATTGATTTGTTTTTGCAATGGCATATCTAAAAAGGAATCATCATTATTATCAAATTTCTTGTCTCTTAAATTGCCATGTAAATACAATCCTGTACTCCATTTGTTGTTAATTTCAGTATTTAAATGAGTGTTTAACTCATACCTTCCATTGGCTGCAGCATAGGCGTTTACAAACAATCTATCGTCAGTAGTTGGTTTTTGTAACTCCGCATTGATTTGTCCTGCAATACTTTCATAACCATTAACGACGCTTCCAGCACCTTTAGTAATTTGAATACTCTCAACCCAAGTTCCAGGAATAAAGCTCAATCCATAGGCTTGCGATGCACCACGAATGGACGGAATGTTTTCTGTTGCAATTAATATGTAAGGGCTCGTTAAGCCTAACATCTTTATTTGACGTGTTCCTGTAACAGCATCAGCAAAATTGACGTCTATTGAAGGGTTGGTTTCAAAACTTTCAGATAAATTACAACAAGCTGCTTTAAGCAACTCTTCGCTACTCACGTTAATAATATTCTGAGATTCTAAATATGAAGTTGCAGTTGATTTTTTTCTTCCTTTTAAAAGAACTTCATCAAGATTTGATACTGGCTTTAACCAATGTTGCACCATTTTTGGTTCAGCTATAGTTATGGTGTCAGTTGTGAAACCAACATAACTAATCACCAATTTTTTGTATTCCTTTTTATACGGAATTGTGAACATTCCATCTATATCTGTTGAAGCTCCAACAGTTGTATTAAGCCAATACACATTTGCTCCAGGCAAAGGTATGTGCTCATTGTTTTCGTTTGCTTCCATAATCATGCCTTTCAATTCGCTTTGCGAAAACATTAAGGTTGGCATTAAAAGCAGTATGTACAATATATGTTTCAAAGTATGTATTTTTAAATAGTTATGATTTGAGTGATTGGCATTACTCAAAGTAATGCGTAAGGTATTACCTTAAAACAATTAAGGTAACGTACTATATAAAAAACAATCAGATTAAAAACACTTGGTCAAGCACTTGTATGTCTGTGACCAAGATTGGTGGAGAATAATTTTTATGAGGAATTACCAACTGTGGCAACCCTTCAAAAAGATTTAAATAGGAATATGTAAATGTTGCGACGAACAGCTGTTGGGTAAAATCAAAATCATCAATTGTTTTTACAATCAATTCATCCTGACCTTTAACCACGTCTACTTTGTCTTTACAACATGATTCTTTTGTGATTTTATCAAGCTCAATTTCTAAAGCTTCCATTTTACATTTATTAGCTTCAGTAAACACTGAAACATCAATAAGTTTGTCGCCACAAAAGTGTTTTTCAATCGTAAAAGATACTGTTGAACACAACACAATGAGTGCTAGACTTACTGAAAATATTTTATGCAAAATCTGTTTTATCACGATGCAAAGATAGTAAAACTTAAAATAAGCCTTGATTTTTTGTAAATTATTAACACTAACGTTTTATTTTACTGTAATAAAAAGCTGGAAGTAAAACCACTAAAATTAGTGGCTGAATCAGAAACCTTCTAATATTAAAGAACAAGTAATAATCTTCTTGTCTTGGGTTAATTACAAAGTATAAAAATGCAGCTAGCAAAAAGACATAAGCAAAGATATAGATCAAACCAGCAAATTTAATAACGCTTTTGTCTCTAAAAATCAAGTATAAAATTCCGAGCGAGATACCTGAATTCAACAAAAATCTCAAAGTGGTAAATAATACAAGTTTTAAAGTTTCTCGTCTTGGTGAATCAATGTATAAATAGTCATTTTCAAAAAACAATAAGTAAGGATCGTAAAACAAAACATCTTCAAAAAACCGAATGAGGACTAATAGTCCAAACAGTATGATTAGCGTTATGTATCGAACCGTTTTACTCATTTTGTTTATGAATTTTAGCGTATCGCCTCACCCAAAGCATCCACAATAAAAACACCATGCCGTAAATGATCAATGGAAAAATAATGGTGTGCAAAATATCGCGTCGCCAAGGATAATGGTACAATCCTATAGATAAAATCACAATTCTTATCAAGTTCACAATGTAAATTAGAACACTTCCTGCCAGAATATATATTATTGTTGCCTTAAAGGTATCAGCAAAGGCAATAACGAATGAAATAAAAAGGATAATGATACTGATTGAATTACAACCCTCTACCACTCTAGCCACAAATTTGTTTTCAATGATTATTTTCATTGAAGCTTCGTTGGCATGCTTAACCACTTCAGCATTATAGCCCAAAACTTCAAACAGTGTTTCACTTTGTCTTGCCACTAAATTGGTGAAATAATCAGGATAATAATTGGCTCCAGTTGAAAAATCTAAGTAAAATTTATAGGCAACCGAAAGCACTGCATAAGTGAGCAAAAACGTCAGGATAAACTTAATTACCGACTTGTATTTTATAATTAGTTCTTTCAATTACTTTGGGAATAATTTCAACTTAAAATTATAGAAACTAAGTTGTTTAAATTTTAGTTATTTAACTACTTTTACCAAAATTTTCAACACATGAACTTAGATATCTTAAAACCAAAAGTAACCGAAATTGTAACAAATGCAAGTGAAACTATTGAAAATCGTTTGCTTAACATCTGCAAATTGTTAGAATCTCATGTAGATTATTACAATTGGGTTGGGTTTTATTTTAGAAATGGCAACAAAGAAGAGCTAAAACTTGGCCCTTATGTTGGTGAGCCAACAGACCATACCATTATTCCTTTTGGAAAAGGCATTTGCGGACAAGTTGCTGTAAGCAATCAAAATTTTGTGGTGCCAGATGTTGCAGCTCAAGACAATTATATTGCTTGTAGCATTACTGTAAAAGCTGAAATTGTGATTCCTATTTTTGTGAATGGTGAAAATATTGGGCAAATAGATATTGACTCTAACACTCCTGACCCTTTTACTGAAGCAGACGAACGCTTTTTGGAGTTTGTGTGTAAAGAGGTTGCTCGGATTTTACTCTAATTCCTATTCCTTTTTAAAATAATCTTATATAAAATTCTAAACAAACAATAAAGCCCTATCAATAAGGCTATTAGAACTAGAATACCTAGAACAATTCCAATCCACCAAACAAAGCTAGATATATCCCAAGCCCAACCAACAGTCTTATTAATTCCCCAGACTTGAGCCGAATCTGATAAAAACATAAATGTGATAAAAATTAATATCACTAATAATAAAATCAATAATGCTTTCTTCATACTACAAAGCTAAAATTTTAAGCTTGTTAACAACTCCTCTTTTTAGTTAAAAAGTCCAAGACATTTTCAATAAAAAACGCTTGCAAATTGCTTATTTTTGATGGCTTATTAATACATCTATAATGAGCAACAACAAAACCATAAAATCTGCACTGATTTCCGTTTTTAGCAAAGACGGTTTAGCACCAATTGTACAAAAATTAAACGAGCAAGGTGTTACCATTTACTCTACTGGTGGCACGCAAAAATTCATTAACGACTTAGGCATCAACGTGGTTCCAGCCGAAGACATCACCTCCTATCCTTCCATTCTTGGAGGTCGTGTAAAAACCTTACATCCAAAAATATTTGGTGGTATTTTAAATCGTCAAGACAATGCTCAAGACGTTGCAGAATTAGCAGAATTTGATATTCCGCAAATTGATTGTGTGATTGTAGATTTGTATCCTTTTGAAAAAACAGTAGCTTCAGGAGCAAGCAATCAAGATATTATTGAAAAAATTGACATTGGTGGTATTTCTTTAATTCGTGCTGCTGCCAAAAATTTTAACGATGTTATTTGTGTCTCTTCAGTAGACGATTACCAAGAATTTTTGGATTTGATTTCAGAGAACAACGGTTCGACCACTGAAGCTGATAGAAAACGTTTTGCGGCAAAATCGTTTAATGTATCGTCGCATTATGATACTAATATTTTTAATTATTTTAATAAAAACCATGAAATTGCATCATTAAAGTTTAGTGAGACCAAAGGTCAAGTGTTGCGTTATGG
Source organism: Bacteroidia bacterium (assembly GCA_030429955.1). Lineage (GTDB taxonomy): Bacteria > Bacteroidota > Bacteroidia > Flavobacteriales > Flavobacteriaceae > CAJQLB01. Next base: position 14,161 of record JAUIGO010000018.1, on the reverse strand, counting down.
TGAAAATCCGCATCAAAGAGGATTTTTCTTTGGCGATTTTGAAGCGATGTTTGACAAACTTCACGGCAAAGAATTAAGCTATAACAACCTTTTAGATGTTGATGCTGCAGTAAATTTAATGAACGAATTTAAAGGCGAAGCACCAACGTTTGCTATACTAAAACACAATAACGCTTGTGGTTTGGCACAAAGAGATACCATTCATCAAGCCTATGTTGATGCCTTAGCTGGAGATCCTGTTTCGGCTTTTGGAGGTATTTTAATTAGCAACTCAGAAATTGATGTAGCCACAGCAAATGAGATTCATCAATTGTTCTGTGAAGTTGTGATTGCACCTTCTTTTTCAGATGAAGCTTTAGACATTCTTAAAGGCAAAAAGAACAGGATTCTATTAGTTCAAAAAGATATTGAATTACCAAAAACAACAACGAGATCTTGCTTAAATGGTGCCTTGGTTCAATTTAGGGACAATAAAACCGATAGCCTTGAAGATTTAACTTATGCAACAAACAAACAACCTTCTCCTTCTGAGATAGAAGACCTGTTGTTCGCTTCAAAACTATGCAAGCATACCAAGTCAAATACCATTGTTCTTGCAAAAAACAAGCAGTTATGTGCAAGTGGTACTGGACAAACAAGTCGTGTTGATGCTTTAAATCAAGCCATTCACAAAGCACAATCGTTTAATTTTGATTTAAAAGGTGCTGTGATGGCTAGTGATGCGTTTTTCCCATTTCCTGATTGTGTTGAAATAGCTAATAATGCAGGAATTACAGCTGTGATTCAACCAGGAGGTTCTATAAAAGACCAATTGAGTATTGATTATTGTAATGAAAACAATATGGCAATGGTCATGACAGGAACTCGTCATTTCAAGCATTAAAATTCAGTAAAAAATAAAGTCGGTTTTTTAGAAGTCTGTTTCTCTAATAATAACGTATATTTTATTACATTTACAAACAGTCAGAATTTAATATTAACAACCCTCAAATAATTTACGATAGCACATGGGATTTTTTGATTTCTTAACCGAAGAAATTGCAATAGATTTAGGAACCGCAAACACACTCATCATTCACAACGACAAAGTAGTTGTTGACAGTCCATCAATAGTAGCAAGAGACCGAATTTCAGGAAAAATAATTGCAGTTGGTAAAGAAGCCAACTTAATGCAAGGAAAAACACATGAAAACATAAAAACGATACGTCCATTAAAAGATGGTGTTATTGCAGACTTTGATGCTTCTGAGCAAATGATAAGCATGTTCATTAAAAACATACCTGCTTTAAAGAAAAAAATGTTTGCTCCTGCGCTTCGCATGGTGGTTTGTATTCCTTCAGGAATTACAGAAGTTGAAATGCGTGCTGTAAAAGAGTCTTGTGAGCGTGTAAACGGTAAAGAAGTTTATCTGATTCATGAGCCAATGGCAGCAGCTATTGGTATTGGTGTTGACATCATGCAACCTAAAGGAAACATGATTGTTGATATAGGTGGAGGAACAACTGAAATTGCAGTAATTGCTCTTGGCGGAATTGTTTGTGATAAATCGGTTAAAGTTGCAGGTGATGTGTTTACCAATGATATTATTTATTACATGCGAACACAGCATAACCTTTATGTTGGAGACAGAACAGCTGAAAAAATTAAAATTCAAATTGGTGCAGCAACTGAAGATTTAGATTTGCCACCAGAAGACATGAGCGTTCAAGGACGTGATTTATTGACTGGAAAACCTAAGCAAGTTCAAATATCATATCGTGAAATTGCCAAAGCACTGGATAAATCCATTTTAAGAATAGAAGATTCTGTTATGGAAACTTTATCTCAAACACCTCCAGAATTAGCTGCAGACATTTACAACACTGGAATTTATTTAGCTGGTGGAGGATCGATGCTTCGAGGTCTGGACAAACGTTTATCACAAAAAACAGATTTACCTGTTTATATAGCCGAAGATCCTTTAAGAGCTGTAGTAAGAGGTACTGGAATTGTACTTAAAAACCTTCCAAAATATAAAAGTGTACTGATAAAATAGCAACACCTTAAGTAATGCAACAAATCATTAATTTTTTAATCAGAAACAAATCTTTTCTTTTGTTTTTGTTGCTCTTTTGTTTGTCTTTATTTTTTACAATTCAATCGCATTCTTATCATAGAAGTAAGTTTATTAATTCGGCAAATTTTTTAACTGGAGGCATTTACGAGTCTGTAAATAATATCAATCAATACTTCAACTTAAAAGAAGAAAATCAGAAACTTCTTGAAGAAAACAACAGATTAAAATCTATACTTTTTAACGAAAAGAATGAATTGAAAGAAAACTTTAGCTTAGATTCATCATTGAACAATCAATTTAAGCTCATAGCTGCCCAAGTTTATAAGAATAGCTATTCTGCAACCAATAATTATTTAACCATCAATAAAGGCAAACGTGATAGCATTGAAGAAGATTTTGGCGTTATAACATCTAAAGGTATTGTTGGTATTATAGATAACACCTCTAATAAATACGCTAGAGTTTTATCAATATTAAATTCAACCTCAAGGGTTAATGCTCAACTAAAAAACTCAGATCACTTTGGTTCTCTGAGATGGAATGGAGTTTCACCACAAATTGTTCAACTCATTGACATTCCTAAACAAGCACCAATAAAAGTGGGAGATTCTGTAATTACTGGAGGATTATCAACCATTTTTCCTAAAGGGATTCCAATTGGTTCCGTTGAGTCTTTTAAGCTAGATCAAACTGAAAATTACTACAATGTTGAAGTTTCTCTTTTCAATGATATGACAAGTATTGGTCATGTTTACATCATAAAAAACAGAGATGCTGCTGAAATTTCTAAACTGAATAATTTAAATGAATAGTGTTGTAACCACAAATATTGTTCGTTTTATAGTACTTGTTCTCGTACAGTCTTTGGTGCTTAACAATATTAATTTTTTAGGTCATATAAACCCTTATATATATATTTTATTTATCATTCTATTTCCAGTAAAAAACAATAGGATGTTATTTATTTTTCTGAGCTTTTTATTAGGTTTGAGTGTAGATCTGTTTTTAGATTCAGGAGGCGTTCACGCAGCTGCATGTGTAACCATTGCCTATGTTCGCCCTTTAATGTTGAAGTTTTCGTTTGGAATGATTTATGAGCATCAAACCATCAAATTCAGTAGTATGGAATTTGGTCAACGCCTTAGTTATTTTGCAATTATAACACTGATTCATCATTTGCTGCTTTTTAGCCTAGAAATTTTTAACACATCAAAAATACTTTTAATCTTGACAAAAACGTTATTCTCAGGTATCTTTACCATATTACTTTGCCTTTTAATAACTGTTTTATTTAGTAGTAGAAGAAAATGAGAAAACTATTACTTTTTTCAATCATTATATTAGTTGGTTTTACATTTATAGGAAGATTGTTCTATCTACAAGTCTATAATAGTAAAACCTACAGTCTCTATGAAGATAATGCAATCCGAAAAGTATTTGATTACCCAAAACGAGGTTATGTGTATGATAGAAATGGTGAGCTGCTGGTGGCCAATCAACCATCGTATGATGTAATGATTATACCAAGAGAAGTTGAACCCTTAGATACTTTGGAGTTTTGCTCGTTATTAAAAATCACTAAAGAAGATTTTAAAACCAAGTTTAAAAGAGCTTATACTTACTCACCAAGATTACCTTCTCCTTTTGTGCCGCAATTATCAAAAGCTGACTACGCTGCGCTTCAAGAGAAAATGCGAAAGTATAAAGGGTTTTATATTCAAAAACGTTCACTAAGAGATTATCAAACAACCATTGGAGCCAACGTTTTAGGTTTTATTGCTGAAGCCAACCAAAGTGAAATAGATGCTGATTCCTACTACCAAATGGGAGACCTTATTGGGAAACAAGGCATTGAAACTTCTTATGAAAAAGATTTAAGAGGCGTCAAAGGTGTAAAATTCATACAAAAAGATAGATTTAATAGAGATATTGGCCCTTACAAAGATGGGATATTTGACACCATACCAATCGCTGGCCACGACGTTACAGTTTCTATTGACGCACAATTACAGGCTTATGGCGAGCTTTTGATGCAAAATAAAGTTGGAGGCATTGTCGCTATTGAACCAAGTACAGGCGAAATATTAAGTTTGGTTTCTGCGCCTTCATACAATCCGAATTTATTGGTTGGCAGAGAACGTTCTAAAAACTACACAAAGCTTCATAATGACTCTATTCACTTACCTTTAATTGACAAAGGCTTATTGCGTATGCATGAGCCTGGTTCACCTTTTAAATCATTAGTTGCATTGACTGCTTTACAGGAAGGTGTACTAGATATTAATACAACAGTAACTTGTCAACATGGCTATGTTTATGGACGAAATGGACGTAAAATGGCATGCCACTGTGGAGGTGGTGTAAGAAATTTAAACTCAGGTATTGCCCAATCCTGCAATGCTTATTTTGCAACTGCTTATAGAAAAACCATTGAAAAATACGATGATGCATCTCACGCTATGGATGTTTGGAGCAGTCATATAAAAAGTTTTGGTCTTGGTGATTATTTAGGTTATGATCTTACCATAGGTAAAAAAGGGAATATTCCAGATGGAGCATATTATGATAAATGGTATCCAGATTTTAGATGGCAAGCAACCACAACTTTATCAAATGCCATTGGTCAAGGGGAAGTTTTAGTCACTCCAATTCAGCTTGCAAATATGACAGCTGCTATTGCAAACAGAGGTTTTTATTACACACCACATATTATAAAATCTATTGAAGGAAAAACAATTGATACAGCATATACAACCAAACACCAAACTACAATTGACAAACGACATTTTGAGCCAGTAATTGAAGGTTTATTTGATGTTTATAACAAAGGAACAGCACATTTTTTACAAGTTCCAGGTATAGAAATTTGTGGTAAAACTGGTACTGCTGAGAATTTTACTAAAATTGATGGTGTAAGAACTCAGCTTACAGACCACTCTATCTTTATTGCTTTTGCACCAAAAGATAATCCAAAAATTGCTATTGCTGTTCTGGTTGAAAATGGTTATTTCGGAGCACGTTTTGCAGGACGTATCGCCAGTTTAATGATTGAAAAATATATAAAAGGTACGATTACAAGAACCGACTTAGAACAATGGGTTATGGAACGTACTTTGGAACATGAATACGACAAACCATTCTCAGGAAAGCCTTTTGGGATAAATGCAAACTCTAAAATAATGCTTGTTGAGGAATATGAACGTTTAAAGAAGCTAGAAGTTAACCAATCACAAACTATTTTAAAATGAGTTTAAACAGAAATCGAAGTTTTAAATTCGATTGGATAACTATTATACTTTTCCTGTTGTTAGTTGGCTTTGGATGGCTCAATATTATTTCTGCTTCATCTTCAGGAGAGATTACCTCCTATTTTGATATTGATCAACGTTACGGAAAACAATTGGTTTTCATTTTATTCACATTTGCATTAATCATCCTTGTATTAAGCATTGAAGCCAAATTTTACGAACGCTTTGCAAGCATCATTTACTTGGCATCAATACTCTCGTTAATTGGTCTTTTTATATTTGGAAAAACAGTAAATGGAGCCACCTCTTGGTATGGCATTGGAGGCTTTACCTTACAACCAAGTGAGTTTGCCAAATTTGCCACTGCATTGGCTGTTTCTAAGTACATAAGCGACCTTCAAACCAATATAAAAACAGTTAAGGATCAGCTAAAAACAGCGTTGATTATTTTTGTTCCAGCTTTTTTAATTTTGCTTCAAAATGATGCTGGAAGTACTATCGTTTATGCAGCATTCTTTTTTGTGTTTTATCGTGAAGGTATTCCACAAATCTACTTGTTATTGGTTTTAAGTATTGTTGTGCTTTCGGTACTCTCGCTCAAATTTTCAGTATTGCCAACAGCAATCATTGCGACTATTCTAATTTTTTTACATCATTTTTTTATAAAAAAGAAAAAGGGTACTATTCTGAATCCAATATTTATCTCACTTATTTGTATTGCTTTTAGTTTTGGTGTCCATTTTTTCTACAGCAATATTTTACAACCACATCAACAAGATAGAATTAGTCTTTGGTTACGTTTAGAAAAAGACCCAGAAAAATTGGAGCAAATGAAACGTACCATTTTATATAATTTAAATGAATCTGAAAAAGCAATAAGTTCAGGAGGTGTTACTGGAAAAGGATTTATGGAAGGCACTCGTACCATCGGTAAATTTGTTCCAGAACAAGATACAGATTACATTTTTAGCACTGTTGGTGAAGAATGGGGATTTTTAGGCAGCAGTATGGTAGTTATCTTGTTTGTTTTATTACTCATTAGAATTTTACACCTTGCCGAATTACAAAAGTCGCAATTCAGTCGTGTATATGGATATGCTGTTGCAGCTATCCTGTTCCTACATTTTATGATAAATATTGGAATGGTGATGGGTTTAATTCCGACCATAGGAATCCCCTTGCCTTTTTTTAGTTATGGTGGCTCAGGGCTTTGGGGCTTTACAATACTGTTGTTTGTTTTTATAAAGCTAGACTCTAACCGAATTAATGAATGGTAATGTTTATGACGCCATTTCTTTTAGTGCACTAACAAACACATCCAACTCATCTGTGGTAGTAAATACATTTGGTGTAATTCTACAGCCCTTTACATTGGCATAATCAATGGCAACAGTAAATATTTTATATTCATCCATGAGTCGGTTTGCCAATTCTGATGGTTTCATACTTGCTATACCAACGTTAGCAATACCACAAGCTCTGTGAGAATCTTCAGGAGTATTAATAACTATATCTTTGTAACCTCGAACTTTTGACGTCCAATACTCTTGCAAATATCGTAATCGTTCTTCTTTGCGCTCAGCACCTAGCATATTGTAATAGTCAATAGCATTTTCAATACTTAAATCGTGATAAACAGGATGAGTTCCTGTATGGTTAAGCTTAACAATATTTCCAGGTTCATTATTATGATCAGCAAAAATTGGCCACAACGTATCTATATGCTCATCCTTTACGTAAAGCATTCCTGTTCCCAAAGGCACAGCCATCCATTTATGCAAACTGGAACCATAGTAATCACATTCTAAATCTTCAATATTGAAATTGAAATGTCCCACACAATGTGCACCATCAACCATAACTTGTACGCCTTTACTATGAGCCATCTGACAAATCTTTTTAATAGGTAAAATATGCCCTGTGATATTAATCATGTGGCACACCATAAGCAACTTGGTTTTTGGTGTGATTGCTTTTTTATACAGTTCAACTATTTCTTCATCAGATTTAGGATGATTAGGAACAGAAACAACTTTGTTTACCATACCAAATCGTCTTGCAACTTGTTCAAACATTATCTTCATAGCACCATAATCTTGATCTGCATACACTGCTTCATCGCCTTCTTTCCAGTCCATACCTTTTATAACCATATCCAGTGATTCAGTTGTATTTCTTGTAATAATGACATTTTTAGCGGTACTCCCTAGTACATTAGCAAGTTTTTCTGCCATACGCTTTTTATTGTCCCATTGTTCAGTTCGCATATAATAAGAACCTTGATAGTTTACTCTATTAATATGCTCATGAAGTGCCTCTAAAGTTGGTATTGGTATAATGTTGTAATAGCCACTTTCTAAATTAATATAGTCTGGTTTTAGTTTATAGTCGCCTCTAACTTTTAACCAAAAATCTTCATTGGACGAAAGTTCTTTTGCTGGTGTTTTTGCAACTTCCTCTAAACAGGAATTAAGCATACTTGCATACAAAGGTGTTGCTAATGTAGCAAGTGATATTTTTTTTAAAAAGTCTCTTTTTTGCATGATGGTTGGTGTTTGTTTAAAGATACTTAAATTATTGATATGATGTAAAATATTGAATTTACAACTAAGCTTAGCAGTGTTTTAATAAAAAAATATCACAAATAATTATTTCAAATTCTTAAGAATGATCTTTAAAATCAGTTCAAATGTATACTTAATTACCATCCATTTACTTTTAAACAATCAAGGATTATCCTATTTGATTTTTCAAAAAAAATAGACGACCTTCGTTTAACGTCTGATATAAAACATTGAAACGTTAGATATCATAACACCAAAAAAAAGCGCACTCCTAAAAGTGCGCTCTAAATCCAACAAATTTAATTTCAATTAACCATCAACTTACTTTTAAATAATCGTGGATTGTCCTAAATGTATGTTCTTAAAGTTAAGGTTGGTGTCTTTAGGGTTTGAGATGTAATCTTCAATAAAATCACCAACTTTACTAGTGGTTACATTATCGTATTTGGTATTAATATCTGGAGTTGTAATATGTAATTTCAAAGACTTTTCAACTGCGTTTCTTAACATTAAGGCTTCAGCATGCAATTCAAAATGCTCAAGCAACATGGCAGCAGATAAAATAGAAGCAATTGGGTTGGCAATGCCTTTGCCTTTAGCTTGAGGATAAGAGCCATGAATAGGTTCAAACATGGCATACTTTTCACCAACTGATGCTGATGCCAATAAACCAATAGAGCCACCAATAACACTAGCTTCGTCACTAATAATATCACCAAACATATTTTCAGTTAAAATCACATCAAACTGCTTCGGATTTAAAATCATTTGCATTGCAGCATTATCAACAAATAGAAAATCTAATTCAACATCTGGATAGTAAGCAGCAACTTCTTTAGTTACTCTTCGCCATAAACGAGAGCTTTCCAATACATTGGCTTTATCAACTAAGGTCACTTTGTGATTTCTTGATTGTGCAGCTTTAAAGGCCAAATGTGCAATTCTGGCAATTTCATAAGTAGAATACACACATAAATCAGAAGCAGTGTGTCCATCTTCACTCAAATATTTTTCCCCAAAATAAATACCTCCTGTCAGCTCTCTGTATATACTAATATCTGTGCCTTTAATGATGTTGCGCTTTAAAGGCGACTTTTCTATTAATGTGTCGTAAGCTTTTACAGGTCTTATATTAGCAAATAAGCCTAATGATTTTCGCAATTGTAACAGACCTTGTTCTGGTCTCACTTTAGCCGAAGGATCATTGTCGTATTTCGGATCACCAATTGCGCCAAATAAAATGGCATCAGTAGTTTCACAAACCTTTAATGTTTTTTCTGGTAAAGGGCTTCCAGTCTCATCTATAGCAATAGCTCCAACTGGAGCATAAGTAAAGGTAAAGGTATGGTCAAATTCCATTGCAATAGCCTTCAAAGCTTTAATAGCTTGTTCTGTTACTTCTGGTCCAATACCATCTCCTGGTAAAACAGCAATGTTAAGTTTCATAGTATTTCCTGCGAAAGCAGGAATCTCATCCTACTTTCTATTATTTAATATTTTGTTCTTTTTTTGGCGTTACCTTTCGTTTACACTTCAGGTCGCGCTTTCCGTTTTATCTTTTTGTTTGTTCTCGATACTTGCTTTGCAAACTCGAACTGACAACAAAAGGGATGTCACTGCAATCGCTAACGCGACATTTCAAAAGCTTCAATTTGTTCTTTTTTGCTCAATAAATAGTCTATATCATCATAGCCATTTATCATGCATGTTTTTTTGTAAGCATCTATATCAAAGGCTTCTGAAACCTCAGAATTTGAGATAGAAATGGTTTGATTTTCCAAATCAACCACAATTTGTGTTTCTGGTTTTGCTTCAACCGTTTCTAATAAAATTTTTAAAAATCCTTCAGAGACCTGAACAGGAAGCAAACCATTATTTAAGGCATTGCCTTTAAAGATATCTGCAAAAAAACTGGATACAATAACTTTAAAACCAAAACCGACTAAAGCCCAAGCTGCATGCTCACGACTGGAGCCACATCCAAAATTATCTCCAGCAACTAAAATGCTTCCTGAATATTTAGGATTGTTTAAACTGAACTCTTTATTGATGTTTCCATGTTTATCAAATCGCCAATCTCTAAATACATTATCACCAAATCCTTGCTTGTCAGTCGCTTTTAAAAAACGTGCAGGAATGATTTGATCGGTATCTACATTTTCAATGGCTAAAGGAATAGCTCTCGATGTCAATGTTGTGAATTTTTCCATAATACTTCCTGCGAAAGCAGGAATCTTTTTTATTAATGTTTATTTTTTATTTATATCTCACACTTCGACTGCGCTCAGTGTGACACTGTTTCTAAAGTTTCTATTTCTTTTGTAACGTCTACAATTTTCCCAGCCACTGCTGTAGCAGCAGCCACTAAAGGACTTGCTAAAATTGTTCTAGAACCTTGACCTTGTCGTCCTTCAAAATTTCTGTTTGAGGTAGATACACAATATTCACCTTGAGGGATTTTGTCATCGTTCATGGCTAAACAAGCTGAACAACCTGGTTGACGTAATTCAAATCCAGCATCTTCAAAAATAGCTTTTAGGCCTTCTTCAATAATTTGAGCTTCTACTTGTTTACTTCCAGGTACCAACCAAGCCGTTACATTATCGGCTTTTTGTTTTCCTTTTATAAAGCTAGCAGCGACTCTAAAATCTTCTATTCTTGAATTGGTGCAACTGCCTATAAACACATAATTGATAGGTTTGTTGATTAAAGACTCACCAGCTTCAAAATTCATGTATTCCAATGATTTTTTAAAAGAAGCATTGTTATCTACAGGAATAGTCTCAGAAATTTTAATTCCCATTCCAGGATTGGTTCCGTAAGTTACCATTGGCTCAATGTCTGCTGCATCAAAGTAATATTCCTTATCAAAAACAGCATCAGCATCAGTTGGTAAGGTTTTCCAATAGGCTACTTTTTTGTCAAATGCGTCTCTTTTAGGTGCAAATTCTCGACCTTTTACATACTCAAAAGTAATTTCATCTGGAGCAATCATGCCACCACGTGCTCCCATTTCAATACTCATATTACAAACGGTCATTCGGCCTTCCATACTCATGTTTTCAAAGACGTCTCCTGCATATTCACAAAAATATCCTGTACCTGAATTGGTGCCTAACTTTGAAATGATATATAAAATTACATCCTTAGGTAAGACGCCATTTTTAAGCTTACCATTAACAGTTACTCTTAAACTTTTTGGTTTGGTAAGTAGGAGGCATTGACTAGCAAAAACCTGAGCCACTTGACTGGTGCCAATACCAAAGGCAATGGTGCCAAACGCACCATGTGTTGAAGTATGACTATCACCACATACCATCGTCATTCCAGGTTGTGTTATACCTAGTTCTGGAGCTATGACATGTACAATGCCATTGTATTTATGGCCGAGTTCGTAAAGCGTAATATTGTTTTTTTTGCAGTTTTCTGAAAGCTGTTCGAGTTGCTTCCTAGATAATTCATCCTTAATTGGTAAATCCTGATGTAAGGTTGGTGTGTTATGGTCTGCAGTGGCCACAATTTGATTTGGTCTATAAATAGGAATTCCGCGAGCTTCTAATTCGTTGAACGCTTGCGGACTTGTAACTTCGTGTATTAAATGTTTATCTATATATAAAATTTGAGGTCCATTTTGAACCGAATCAACCACATGTGCATCCCAAACTTTATCGAATAAGGTTTTTCCCATATTTATTTTCCGTGAAAACGGAAATCTTTTTTAGTTAAGCTGAAATAAGTTCTCTATAAATTTTACTGGTTTCAATAATTTGATGAATATCGCTATCGTTAATTTCTTTCTTTTTGTCTGCAAAGGTTAAGAAATTAGCATAAACTTCATCCAATTGTAGTTTGGTTAATTCATAACCAACATTTTTCGCTCTATATGCCAAAGCGGCACGACCGCTTCTAGCAGTCAATACAATGGCAGATTCTGTAACACCAACTTCTTTTGGGTCAATAATTTCGTAAGTCTCACGATTTTTAATTACACCATCTTGATGAATCCCAGAACTATGTGCAAAGGCGTTGGCGCCAACAATAGCTTTGTTTGGTTGCGTGTAAATTCCCATACTATCAGATACTAATTGACTGATGCCATAAAGCATTTCGGTTTGAATATTAGTATCTAAATTCAGGTAAGGATGTTGTTTTAAAATCATCACAACTTCTTCTAAAGCTGTGTTTCCTGCACGTTCTCCAATACCATTAATAGTACATTCAATTTGGCGAGCGCCATTAATCACACCTTCAATAGAATTTGCTGTTGCTAACCCTAAATCGTTATGACAATGGCAAGACAAAATCGCTTTTTCAATGCCTTTTACATTCTCTTTTAAGTATTTAATTTTTGCACCATATTCATGAGGTAAGCAATACCCTGTGGTGTCAGGAATATTCAACACTGTTGCGCCAGCTTTTATGGCTGCTTCACAAACACGAGCTAAATAATCGTTATCTGTACGTCCTGCATCTTCAGCATAAAATTCAACATCTTCTACAAATGATTTTGCATAACTTACAGCTGCATAAGCACGTTCTATAATATCTTCACGATTGCTTTTAAATTTGTGAATGATATGAGAATCAGATGTGCCAATTCCAGTATGTATTCTTGGTTTTTTGGCATATTTTAAAGCTTCAGATGCAACTTTAATATCATTTTCAACGGAGCGTGTTAAACCACAAACCGTCGCGTTTTTTATAATTTTTGCTATTTCTTCAACCGATTTAAAGTCGCCAGGACTTGACACTGGAAAACCAGCCTCAATAACATCTACGCCTAATGCATCTAGCTGTTCAGCAATTACTAATTTTTGCTTAGTATTTAACTTACAGCCAGGAACTTGTTCGCCATCTCTGAGGGTTGTATCAAAAATTTGTACTTGAGAATTTGACATTTCTTAAAATATATTTCCTTATTGTAATACGAATTTATATTTTGGATTGTTGAATGAGCTGGTTAACCAGCAATTAATTACGATGTCAAAGCTTTATAAGACTGAATTAAAGTACTGAATAACAACAAGATATATACTTAATACGAACTATGACTAAAGAGCAAAAAGATAATTTATTTGTGCTGGTTAAATCGCTTTCAAAATCAGAGAAGCGACAGTTTAAGCTCTACGTTGGTCGTTTAGGTGTCAATGAAGATTCAAAATTCTTGCTTTTATTTAATCTTTTAGATAAGATGGATGACTATGATGAGCAAGTGATTTTAAAAAAGGGAATTGTAAAAAAACAACAACTCTCAAACTTAAAAGCACACCTTTATAAGCAAATCCTAATAAGTTTAAGGCTCAACCCACTGCATCAAAATATTAGAGTTCAGATTCGCGAACAACTTGACTTCGCTACCATTTTGTATCACAAAGGCCTTTATAAACAAAGTTTGAAAATTCTTGATAAGGCTAAAACCTTGGCATTAAATTATGAAGAAAAGAATATTGCCTATGAGATTTTAGAACTTGAAAAAATTATTGAATCGCAATACATAACGCGAAGCATTAGTAATCGAGCAGACGAGCTAACCATCCAAGCTAAGGAACTGAATGCTCAAAATATTTTGGCAAGTAAACTATCTAATTTATCGTTGCAACTTTATGGATTGTTCTTGAAAACAGGTTATGTAAAAAATGATGAAGAATTTAAGCGTGTTACCAAATATTTTAACGCAAGATTACCTAAATACGACATTAAAGATCTTGGTTTTAGAGAAAAATTGTGGTTGTATCAATCTTATTTGTGGTACAGCTTTTTAGTACAAGATTTTTTATCCTGTTATAAATACTCAAAAAAATGGGTGAATTTATTTTATGAGAATGTTGAAATGATGAAGCTCAATCCTGTATTTTTTTTAAGGGGAAATCAATATCTACTTGAAGCTTTATTTTTTATCAGACATCATGAAAAATTTAAATCAGCACTGAATCAGTTGGAAACAATTACAAAAGAAAAATGGTTTCCAAAAAATGATAATGTTGAGAGTTTAACCTTTTTGTATGTGTATTCCAATAAATTCAACTTGCATTTTATGGAAGGAACTTTTAAAGAAGGTTTACCTATAGTGGATGAAGTTTTAGCAGGAATAAAAAAGCACAAAAGCAGAATAGACGAGCATCATATCATGGTGTTTTACTATAAAATTGCAAGCTTGTATTTTGGTATAGGAGAAAATAAAAAATGCATCGAGTTTTTAGACAAAATTATCAGTAATAAATCGCTCTCAATGCGTGAAGACTTGTTGTGTTTTTCAAGAGTTTTAAATCTTGTGGCTCATTATGAGGCTGGA